>JAJDDZ010000124.1 GCA_029260025.1 Phycisphaerae bacterium
GTTCGCGATATAGACCAACCCCTTGATTTGTGACCAGGAGGTCGGGTTGTCGAGGTTGTTGAGGAGTTGCAGGAATGCGATTTCACCCTCTCCCTGTAGGAGAAAATCGACCTCAGGGTGTCGGATTGTTTCCTCCGGGTACAAGTGCACGTGCGGTCCGCCGAGTACGATTTTTGCGTCGGGCATGACCTTACGGATGGTTCGCACCGTCTTGAGCACGTCGATCAGCGTGAACGTCATGGCCGTGATCCCCACGACATCCGCCGTGCGGTCTTCGAGTAAAGTTGCTAATTGGTCGTGCGTGTAGCCCTTCGGTTGCGCGTCAATCAGGTCAACGGTGAAGGGGGAATGCTCTTCGAGGTAACCCGCCAGCGATAGGATTCCCAGTGGCGGATTGAATCCGCGATGCTTTTCGACAATGGCGGGGTTCTTTCCGATCAGCTCGCTGAATCGGGGCGGATTGATGAGCAGTACGCGCAGTTTCTTATCCGTCTTGTCTTTGATGACGGACGTTGTCTTACTTGGTGCCGCAATGACAGGGAGTGCTTGTATCATTTGTCAGTCTCTTGTTTACCCAAAGGCGGGGGAGCGTTTTTCTATTAAGTCGGCAAGTAACCCAATCGCGAGCGTCTGAATCGATGCCATCGCAAGGGTGACCGCCGTCACGTCCGCTACCTGCCCAAAAATTATTTTAGATCCCACCGCGCCTACCATGGCTGTGAACATCAAGATGGCGCTAACGGGCGCGAAGATTTTCAGTGGTTTGAAGTACATGACCGTACGAACGATAAGATTGATGAAGTTCAAGGTGTCGTGGATAGGCCGAATAGAGCTTTTTCCAATGCGTTTCGCATAGCTGATGGGGATGTACTTGACGTCATACCCATGACTTAGCAGCGAGAGCGTTATGGTTGACGTGAAACTAAACCCATCCGGAAGTAGCTTGATAAACCGTTTGATCTGCGTCTTTTTCATCACGCGGAGTCCGCTGTTGAGATCGGGAATACGAACTCCGGTTAGGTAGGCAGCCAGCTGCGTCAAACACCACTTCGCCGGTCTGCGGATCAAGGGAATGGCGACTTTCGCACCCGTTCGCGCTCCGACCACCATATCATGATTCTCCATGGCATCGATCAACTCGCCCAGTCGGTTATTCGGATAGGTCCCGTCCGCGTCAGTGATGGCGATGGTTTCGTACTTCGCTTCAAGAACAGCTCTCTTGAGTGACCAACCATACCCACGGTTTTGAGCGTTATGCAAAACACGAAGGGGCGCGTCCGTCTGGTAAGATTCGAGAACATCGCCCGTCTGATCATAGGACCCGTCGTTGACCGCAAGAACTTCAAAAGGCCTATGGGTTGCGTTGAGGTTTTCGATGAGGTCGTCGAGGGTGGTTGTAACGCCGTGCTGTTCATTGAACACCGGAACGATGACGGTCACACCTGAAGTTTTCTTGGAATCGCTGCCAGAGGCCGAAGATGGGATGGGGGCTTCGAGGTAGACGCGCTGCGCCTGGCTTTTAGCTTTCTGCTGAGCTGACTCGATGATCGTTGTCAAAGCGTTCCTCCGTCACCTTTGCCGTCCGCGCGGACTGGTCGCTGTTTGATCCGATAATCTATCGGACTAGCGGGATTGGGCCTTGAAGAGTGGAAGTGAGAGATATCCGGCGATTAGGGGCGAGCGACGGCCACTCCCTGGCGGGGCTGGGAGCCGCCCAGTAGGATCAGGAGCCTGTCTTCCGTCACGTCGTCCGGGGAAACTCGCTGAATCGTGCGGTCTGGCATGCGGGCAAGGATCGTGAGCGGAGTTGCCCTTTGCCAATGTGTCAGAACGCTCTCGGGTAATGAGACGCCGTAGTCCCACGGCTCGGGGACTCCGCCAAGTTGCCCCGGCGTTGCAATCAAAAAGGCGTCTCGAGGGGCTGGCAGGGTTGCCTGACGGTTCGCGATGTCCGGCGATGTTTTCCTCCACCAATCCGGCGTGTCGGGCGCCGCCGCTACAAAAAGCCGAGGGCGGAGGTGGTCAGGGAACAGGATGCGATACCGCCAGTACGTTGAGGGCGTCATGAAAATTGGTGCGTCACCGTCGGCGAGTGCAGGCTCCTTGGTCAATTGCGAGATTGCGATACCGATCCGCGAAGTCGGACGATTCACGAAACCGTTGAGGTGGTGGCGATCTAAAACTGCGAGTCCCACGACGCCAACGACTGCCATAGGAAATGCGATCTTGGCAACCCCCGTGAATCGAACGCTCGCGGTTCTTCCAACCCAGTACGCAACACACAACGCAAATGGAATACACAGCGGTAGTATATGGCGTCCATGAAAGAGGGGGTTTAGTTTGATCGCGCCTTGATCGATTCCGATCGGGCATATCGACAAGAGCAGGTACGCTCCAGCCAACCAGGCAGCAAGCCAGCGGGTCGGTCGATAGCAAAGACTCACCGCGCACGCGAACCAATAAAGCATCCCGAGCGTTCCCCACCCCGAGGAAATCGGATGGAACATCATCGTCAGGCGTTCGACGACTAGATTCCAAGTCGAAGTACTTTCTGGCGTTCCGGCAACGTTCAGCGTCGGTACCCCGCCGAGGGCCGACATGTGGGCGTGATAGTTAAAAAAGAAATCGCCAGCAGCCCACTGAAAAAACAAGCCTTCCTTGATGATCCCGACGATTCCGCCAACGAAGAACACGCCAGCAAGGCGAACCTTCGTCGATCTGGATCGATCCGTATCTTGAAGAATCAACAGAAGAAGAGCGCCGACCAATGGGGCTGTTAATATTTTCGTGAGTGTCGCCATCGAGACGCAGAACCCACTTGCAAGCAGTAGCCAGCCAGTTTTCCTCGCGGTCTCGCTGCGCAGTCCGCAGATCGCTAGTGCGAGTGAGATGGCGGTCCACATACAAACATGGACATCTGGGAAACCGGCTGTCGAAAGTACCCGGAAGTAGGGGACCATCGAGACCATCAGCGCAGCTAGCAATCCCTCACGCCATCCAAACAACATCCGTCCCGCCCATGTGACAGCCAGCACGCATATCAGCGAAGCGAGTAGAGAGGGAAGCCAGATCGCAGTCGCCGTGGATCCGAAGATGGCGATTGATCCCGCGACCGGGACGATGACCGCCATCCTCGCATAGTGATGGTGGACCCGCTGAATGGTCTCGCCGTGAAGAATATACTCGGCTGCGGCAAAGTAACCCGAGTCGTCCGATCCAAGCCAACCAGTCGGATCAAGAAGTCGCACCGATAGCGTGAGCGCCAGCAGGGCGATGAGTCCGGCGATCGCCCATCGCGTCTCGCGCGTCGCTTGGGGTACTTGAGTGAGAGGGCTGTATGCGCGGTCCATCTTGAGTAGTTCGGCAGAGTTGCGAGGTGTGTTTACAATGGGCGAATCACCGCTGTACTAGTGCTGATAGGGCGGCTTGAGAAAATAGGCCCGCAGGACAGAATCCTGCAGGCCTATAGGAAAATCGCATTTGCGTGTCAGCCGGGCAGTTCCCGCTGACAGGTTTACGAGGCAACAGCAGTCGGCGTCTCGACGGGAGCGG
The DNA here is from genome assembly GCA_029260025.1 of Phycisphaerae bacterium. GTDB lineage: Bacteria > Planctomycetota > Phycisphaerae > UBA1845 > UBA1845 > JAJRUK01. Next base: position 3,553 of record JAJDDZ010000124.1, read on the forward strand.
CAGCCTGCGGTATTGGACCGGACAAGCCGAGCTGCTCTTCCAAATCCGCAACCAGTCCAGCAAGGTTCTGCTCCTTGAGACCCGCCGGGGTCATCCACTGCGCGAGGACATTGTCCTGTAGCATCTTGGCGATACGCCGCGACGCGAGAATGACCGTCGAGTGGTTCTTGTTGCCCATGAACCGCCCGATTTCTGGGAAGCTCATATCTGTATGCTTGCGTGCGAGGTACATCGCAATCCCGCGAGCGAGCGCGATCGTTCGCGACTTTCGCGAGGTGTGCAGGTCAGCTGGGGAGAGTCCGAAGTAAATCGAAACGACGCTTTCGATGTCCGAGAGCATCACAACTGGGGCTGTCTGACGGATCAGGTTCTTCGTCGCGCGCTCGGCGAGCGAAAGCGTGATTGGTTCGCCGCCGATCTGAGCTTGTGCGACGACATTGAGCAGCGCCCCTTCAAGTTCTCGAATGTTGGCGAGGAAGTTTTCAGCGATGTGGCGGATGACGGCGTCGCTGACTTCGACATTAAGCTTCTCAGCACGGCGACGTAGGACGTTGGTTCGCACTTCAAGGTCCGGCGATTCAATTCGAACGACCATGCCCGATACGAATCGACTGACAAGCGAATCGGAGAAGTGACCGATCATTTTTGGGTGCGCGTCCGAGGCGAGGACGATCTGTTTCCCAGCAGCGTCGATCGCTTTGAAGGTGTTGAGAAATCCTTCTTGCGTCGCACGTTTGTTAGCGAGAAAGTGAACGTCGTCGATAACCAGCGCGTCGATGTCGCGGTAGCGACTATGGAACGCGCTCATCTCGCGTGCCTTCACGGCGTAAACGTAGTCGTTAGTGAATTCTTCGCCCGTGACATAACGCCAGCGAAGGTTCGGATGTTTCTCAGCCCATCCGTTGCAAATCGCCTGCACCAAATGCGTCTTTCCCAGTCCGCATCCGCCGTGAACGAAAAGGGGGTTGTACTTTGTTCCTGGGTTTTCGACGACATCAACTGCGGCGGCGTACGCCAACCGGTTCGACGGACCCGATACGAAACCCTCAAGCGTTCCGCGAAGTGGCTGAACTGCGGGGAGTCCGTCAGCACGTCGCGATTCGCGAACGGTGCGCGTTGGGTTGTTCGCAATGTACTCGACCTGACGGTCGGGTTGCTTTTTGCGAAGTGTGCGAGCCAGTTCAGGATCTGTCACGAAACTTAGCGTGTAATCTTGCTCGGTGACTTCCTTTGCAGCTTCGAGGATGACATCTGAAAAATGTCGCTCAATCCACTCGCCAACAAATCTATTCGGAGCGCTTACGCGCAAGAAGTTGTCGGTGAGGGTGAGTTGTGTAGCGTTCTTGAACCATACGTTAAAACGTTTTGGACCAATCTTCTCTGCGATACGAGATTCGATCGACGAAACTGCTTCCTGCGCGCACGTGATCACAGTGAGCTCCCTTTGTGAGTAGGAACCTGGAGAGACTTCTCGCCCAGATGAATTATGGGCACGATATATTTTGAAGGATGCGTTGACGCTGCGAGCGACTTCGAGTCGTTTTGGCCCGCGTTTTGCTTCCCGCCATCACAATTATGAATTTACCGTGTGCGGTTACGCGGGTCAACTCTTAATTCTGAGTTAAGCCTGCGCAACATGTCGGTGGTTCCTGAATCACAAGTACTTAGGCGCGAAAAAATAATTTTCGCACATAGCTGTTCATGACCCGCGGGTCGTCGATTCGAGCCGATCGCTACCCCGTTCATGTTTCGCAAGCTATTGTAATTGCAGGGCTTGTGACCCATGCTGACCTTCGCCCCGTCTCGGTGAATCCCCAGCGCTCGTAAACGCGGCGCGCCTGTGCGTTTCTGATATCCACCGCGAGTGCCAACTTGGTGGCACCTTCGAGCTGCATCGTATCGACGGCGCGACGCAATAGCGCGTCCGCAAACCCGTTATTTCTAGCGTTTTTCGAAATGCCCATGTAAACCAATTCGAGAGCGTTATAGCGAGGCAGGCGCGCTAGCAACAAGATCCCCACGGGTCTTCCCTCGTACGATGCAACGGACCAGAGTGCTCCATCAAACCCCCCCGCGGCCTGATGTCCGGCGAGGACTTCCTCCGCTGTGCGCATTCCGCAGAGCTCAGGGCAGTCTGCGCTATCCTCGTAAGTCGAGATCAACGCTTCCTCGAACAGGGATCGGGCATCGCGGGTCAACGGGGTCCAGTCGACGTCCCGACGGACATTGCCCGGACCGATTTCGTACCCGCAGCCCCGCACCAGGTAGATTAAGTCCGTAAGAAAGTCTAAGCCCGCGTCCTTGGCAACGGCGTTCCATGGGTTTTCGCCTGAAGGGGCCAGGAGTTCTGTCAGGGAAACCGATCGCCGACGGAGCCCGTCGCAAACGGTCTTGACGACCGGTCCAAACCGAGCAATGGTCGCAGCGTCGGTCGTTTCGGTGGGGGCAAGGACGAGAGCCGCCGACCCGGGCGATTCGACCCCCACGGCGGCAGCAATGAGTGCTCCGTGTTCGAACGAACCAACGACGGGATCAATTCTGAGCGAACGGGCGATGGCGTCGTCGAGGAATTCGGTGACGGCGGCGTGGGGGTTGGCAGGGGGCTTGCGAACAGTCACGCCGAGGGCGATATGGATCGCCGTCAGGAAGTCCGCGGAGCCCTGGGGAATCTCCCGCGTATCGATCGTGTCGGATTGTCTTGTGTCTGGCGATTCCATCTGGGCACCCGGATCGACGCACTGGCCGTGTGATTACGGGTGCAGCTTAGCGGGTATTTCGCGACTGACCAATGGGTATTGCGAAAGTTTGAGGGCCAAGACCGCCTCCAAGGCGGCGTTAGTTCGTCGCTTTGATTTCGGGAGCGCCTTCAAGCTCGAATCCTTCGAGCAGTGACATGATGTCTCGTTTTTCGTTCTTGAGTATTTTGATCGAGCCGGTCAGCGTGTTGACGGCCACAATCTCAGTGACGTTCTCGATTTTCCTTTTTTCGATGTACGACGGGCCTTTGTGCTCTTGGTTGAACACAACCCGACGATCTCCGATTCGTATGCGTGTCCCGGCGAAGATCGTCCCTGTTACGTACACCCTAGTAATCGACTCAACATAGACATCGCCAAGGAGATTCTCCAATCGCTCTTTTTCTGATGCAACGTTCTTCTTTGACCGGGCGATGAGGCTCTTGATTTCTTCGATCGCTTTTGGTCCGCCGTCTATCTCGTCCACCCCCGCCGTATCCAGCTGACTGATCGCTCCCGCAAGTTTTTCGATGAGCTCGTCGGAGCGTTTAGTCTTACGATTGATAACTGCCGCTTCGCGGATGACTTTCGGCTTGATTCCGGTCACAACGCGGGTGATGATGTTTCGTTGACTACCCGCGTGAAGGAGTCGGATGTCTCCCGACGCAAGAAGCGATCCTCCGATCATGTTAGCTGCCTGACCTAGGAACTCTCCCCCAGTGCACATCTGCGAGTTCATCGCTTGCTTGGCAATTTTAATGTCACCGTCGGATACGAGGTTTGCGTCGCTGCAGTACTTGGCTGTGATGCTCCCGCCTGCGGTAACCAGACCGATTCGTCGAGCGGCGATCCCGTTACGAACAGTCACGTCTAGCCCTGCACTCACCCTGGCCGCTTCGATCGCTCGACCGACTGTGACGCTCTTTTTCGATAGCACTTCAAAGCGATCCGGCACACCTCCCTTGATGTTTACGTCAACGGACGAATCAACGTTTCCCGTTTCGAAGCTGACGTCACCATTGACGAACAAGACTTCGTCAATTCGGATGGTATCTTCTTCCTGAACGACGGCACCGGAGATGCCCGCCACCAGTTTCGATGAGTCTTCTTGGGAGCGGATAATCGTCCTGTCGAGGTTGAGCGTCTTGGGTGAGCACGTCGCAGGGATCGCGTTGCCCTCGATTGTCATTCCAGGGCCTGCCGGGATCGGAGGCTCTGTGCTCCCGAAAATATCGTCCTTTTCGACCGTGATGATGGAATTGAGCGAATAGAAATCTACCGGTGCGTCTTCTTGCCACTCGGTTTTCGTGTCGTCGTATTTCTCGCTCCAGGCGAACTGCTCATCGCGTCCCTGAGGCGGCGTACCCTCGGCAATGAGAAAGTCTTCGGGTATGTCGCCAGAAGCGAACGTCTCGAAAAACTCCGTGGCCCGGCTGCGGATTGCGTCAGTGATCGCGATCTCTTCAGCTTTCAGCGCGGAAATAATGTCCTCGGTCGTTAGTTCAGGTATCACGCCCTTGGGTTGAACGGAGATCGTGGCGGACAGGTGGTCGTTGGATTTCTCCACCACCAGTTTGACCGCTTTTTCTGCGACTACGCCCGCCATGATAGTGCTCGATCGGATTCCCGCATGCGCTATCCGCGCGCATCTGGAACCGTTGTGTTCCAAAAACCCTCCGACACTGCCGAAGTATCGTGTTGTTTGGTGCGTCGCTTCATTTGCATCGCCACGTCGCCCCAAACGCGGAGCTTTTCGGACGATGGGGCGTTAGACCGGCGCAAGTCCACCCGCGCGACGGGTGGGCCAGACGACCTGGGTAGGAAAACGCATCGGCTTGGAATCAAGAGGGTTCGCGACTTCCCGAGCGGCGTCTCTCAACAGTCGCAGCAAGACGGCTGGATCGACGGGCTTGGCAACGAAGAAGTCCCCCCCCGCATATCCCGTCATCTGAACCGCATACCGGCGCGACATCTCGTCGTCTGGATGCGTGAGCATGATCACCG
>JAJDDZ010000125.1 GCA_029260025.1 Phycisphaerae bacterium
ATACATCGCAACGGCGATCACGAAACCGTTCATCGTGTACTTCACGCGATTGGCTGACGCATCGATCTCCTTCTCAACGCGCTTCAGCAACTCCTTGATCTCAGCCAGGTCCAACTCCTCATCCGGCGTGATCGCCATCAAACTGGAGTAGGTGCACCATCCGCATGACGCGATGGACTCCTTCTTGGACTTAATCCACTTCATCGCCATGTCGCGTCCGTGCTGACTCTCTGATGCCACCCAAGGCACGGCGTACTCCGAGATCCACTGCCACGCAGCTGACTTAGCCCAGACTTCCAGCTCTTTCTTGGTCATCTGCTTACCGTCAGCCACTAGTCCTGCAAGATACATCGCGTCGTAGTTTCCGGTTTCGTAGATTTCGCACGCCAGCTTGTGCTTCCCCTTGATCTTCTTGGCGATCACCTTCAGGTCAGCCGCTTTCACTCCAAAGACATCGTCGCCGGCACCGTGGCGTGCGTAGATCTTGCGCGTCTGCTCGCTGCCGAGTTTCTTCAGTTCTTTCATGACTTGCGTGACGCTGTTCATGTCAAACTCCTGGTTTCGATTCGATTCGTGTTGGGTACATCCCGAACCAGAATTCTAGTCCATAACAAGTCTTCAAGAAATGCGCAGGTTCGTGGAGGGACGCTGCACGTCTAGCATCGAGCCACAACAGCGATTCGCTCTACATGCTGCGACGTTATACTTACGACTCCATCCAACGAAATACGCGGGCGCCGAGGGCGAAACAAACGACCCCGATTCCAAGTAGAACACCGCAGGGTAGCATCATGTCGCCGAGCGTGAACCCTCGGAAGATCGCGCCTTCCATGGCGATGACCGTCCATTTGACCGGGCTGACGCTGGCGATCGTCTTGATCCAGTCGGGAAGGAACATGTAGGGGATCATGCCGCCGCCCAGCATGGCCATCACGATCAGAACCGCCCAGCCGATACCCCCGGCCGATGCCTCCGTTTTTCCGAGCACCGAAAGCAGCATCATGATACCGACGAAGCAAACTGATGAGCAGAGAATCGCCAGAACCAGCAACGGGTAGTTGTTCGGCGACAGATCGAAAACGAGCATGCCGAAGACTAGCATGATTCCGTTGACCGCGATCAAGCAGATGAAACACGCCAGCCCCTTGCCGGCCAGGATCTGGGCATACGAAATTGGCGACATGCGAAGTCGTACCAGCGTGCCGCGCACCCGCTCGACGACGAGTGAGATTCCGAACGTGGCCGCACATCCCATCAACCCCCATACCAGTGACTGCGGAAAGGTAATGTTGAAGGTGTTGCCCGTGTCGGTTTTCTGCTGAGTGATTTCCTTCGTCGTAATGACAGCCGGCGTCATACTTCCGAACCCGCCGCCCATTTCGCCGTCGGTTGTATTCCCGCTGGGAGCGTTTTGCATGAAGCTATCAAGCGCGGCGAAAAAAGTTGAGAAAATGACGCGCTCCGTTGCGTTGAGATCCTCGGATTGGGTGACCCTCTCTCGCGATCGGGCGATCTGCTTGCTCATCGTGTCTTTGTCGGAAAAAGCCCGGGAGAAATTGTCGGCCGCGTGCTGCATGAGAACGCCCTCGAGGATCATGGACTGAACGCGTTTGCTCGGGTCGACGCCAATTTCAAATGCCGGAGGGTTGCCCCCGAAGATGTTCTGTGCAGCTTCACCGTATCCTTCCCGGATGAGAACGTACGCGGGCTTCTTTCCTTTCTGTACGAGTTCGACCGCCTCTTCGAGATTCTTCTCGACAATTCGCGTGGAGTCAGACTCGTTCAGCTTGTGAACGAACGCCTGAGAGGCCTGGGTCTGGTCCTGATCCACGACGATGATTTCCATCGTTGTGGGGCCGCCGCCGCCCATGTTCTTGAAGATCATTCCGAAAAACAACGCGTACATAATCGGAAACCCGAACGTGAAGAAGGCCCCGGTCTTGTCGCGAATCAATAGCCGAAGGTCTTTCTTGGCGAGTATCCAGATCTTGTTCATTAGTCTCGCAGTTGCCTCCCGGTCAGGTTAAGGAAGACGCGTTCAAGGTCCGGGCGTTCGACGCGGAATGAAGCGATGTCCGATTGGTCCTTGCGCTTGACGATCTCGTCAAGGGGATGATCGGTTTCGATGCGTTTTTCGCCGTCTGGCCCTTCGAGGATGACCACGCTTTGTCCGCCGTGTGCGTTGATGAGACCCGGCAAGCTGTCCAACGCGAGGATCTTCCCGTTGTCCATGATGGCCACGCGGTCGCAGAGCTTCTCGGCCTCTTCCATGTAGTGCGTGGTGTAAACGACCGTGACGCCGTGCGCCTTGAGTTCCAATATGTTGTCGAAGATGGCGTTTCGCGATTGAGGATCGACGCCGACTGTCGGTTCGTCGAGGAGCACGATTCGCGGTTCGTGAATCAGGGCGACGGCAATATTAAGTCGCCGCTTCATCCCCCCGGAGTAACTCTTGACCAAGTCCTTGCGACGGTCGGCGAGGGATACGAATTCCAGCGAAGCTTCCACTCGCTGGGCGAGGCCTTTACCGGAAAGCCCCTGGAGGCTGCCGAAGAAATCGAGGTTTTCCTGGCCGGTGAGTTCTTCGTAAAGCGATAGCGCCTGTGGTGCCACGCCGATATTTGCCCGTACCTCCGGGTCCGCGGGCGAGCCCTGCATATTCAAGACGACGGTGCCAGAGTCTGGGACAAGCAGGCCAGTAGCCATGTGAATCGTGGTTGTCTTCCCCGCGCCATTTGGTCCGAGCAGGCCAAAGACTTCGCCCGTTTCGATGGTCAGCGACAGGTCATCGACCGCCCGCAGATCGCCGAACGATTTACACAGGTTTGTGAGTTCAAGCATCGCCATAAACGCTATCTCTACCGTCAGTCAATGAGTATTCGAAACGGATCGATTTCCCATTGGTCGCCTCCCGCGGCGCTATGTTACCTAGACCTTGGCACGCATCAATAGCAAGCGTGAACCGTCTTGGGTAGACAACTTGCAAACCTCCCCGTGTTGGAAGGACAACAAATTCTATAACCATCAACTCCCCTTTCGACTTCGAGGATGTGGTTTCGGGTCGCCTGATTTGATCTCGTCCTAGAGGTTGACGGAGGCATTCCGCTGCCAGCAGTCGAGGGTGAGTTGATATTTCGGAATTCCTTTCATTCATGCTCGAACGCCTGTCCCTCTGGATAATCCTCTCTGGGTGAAATACACAAGACGGTAAATGGTACGCACCTCATCGCGCGTGGTCTCGGAGGGTGGAGCCGGCTTCCCGTAGACATTAGTGTTGCGCAGAATCATTGCGCGGCCGATCAGGATCGCGTATTGATCCAAGTTAATTCGAGCGGCTCGGCGGTACCGGTGATGCCATCCCCCGACTTGCGGGTTGGCGACCACATTTTCGTTCTCGAGTGGTTCAATTTCTCGTTCATGAGGCGAGTTGCAATCCGGCGACAGATGCGTCCGTGACTCATTATGATACTCGAAGTACGACCGACGGAATCATTTGAGATGAGGTTCGTTGAGAATGATGACGTGATCTGTATAGGCATTTTGCCACTGGGAGCGCAAGGTTTTCAATTGCTAGGTTCGATCGATCGTGCAACGAAAGCCCCGATCATGGTCACAACGATGCGGAAAGCAGCCATATCAAAACGTGGAGGTCCAAAAGACTCTCGGATTGGTGAGACTCGTTATCCTGTCCAGCGAATCCGTAAGTCCTTTGTTCGTGAGGCGTCCCGAATAGACGTGATGGACTGTCAAACCATGAGTGCTTTGTTCGTAAGCCGAACGAAATAGATGCAGGGAACAACCACTATCTCCGGTAATCCTCTGGGTTGTGTTTCTCGCCGTGGCAGCGTAGCAGGCAGTTGCCCTTCGATCCTGTGTCATTGATCCAAAACGCTGTGCTCGCGTCGGCACCGTCGATGAAACTGAAACTGAACGCTTGCTCGGCGGGATGGGACAAATCAATAAGACCCGGTTCGCCAGGGTCGTAGGCGTTGTGTGCGTTGTGGCACGCGATGCACGGAGCGTCCTCCCCCTTGACGTGTTTTTTGTGATACTCATCGAATCGGTTCTCTTGCTGAATGGTCTCATTTTCGTCATGACACGCCCAGCAGGAGGCGTAGTCACCGTCGCCGGTCGAGTAATTGTTGTCGTCTTCAACAACATAACGATTGAGAAGATTGGCGATATGCGGCGATCCGTGGGGGTCGTGGCAGTCCAAGCAAGCGTCTGCGCCTAGCTGCGTGTCGTGCACCGAACCAACGAATGCCGACTTGTCGAATCCACTTCCGGACGCCATAGCTAGTGGAAACTGTACGCTTGCTGGCGGATTGCCATCGTGGCAGGTTAAACAGAACTCCGTTACCCCGCCCTCGAACACCGCACCGTTGTCAGGATGAATCAGTACTGATGAGACATTGGCCTTGTGTGGATCGTGGCAGTTCACACATTCTACTTTTGCCCCGCCTGATTGATCTAAGCTGCTCACGTCATGTCTGCTAGCCAGACCAAAAATCGCCTCGATGTTCGTGGACGCGGGCCCGTTGGCGCCGTGGCACCCGTAGCAAAATCCTTCCTCCTGGCGTAACGGATCACCCGCTAGAGGCGACTGAGAGGCGTCGGAGGGGGCCAACAAGTTTAGTTTCATTGAACCATGCCCCGTGCTATGACAGCCGAATGTCTCGCCGTCGCCGACGCAGGTCACTTGGCCTGTCTTGTGGGAGGTTGCTGACCATAGGTCAGGATTGATCGCAACCGGGTTTAGCCCGTCAGCGAAGGGGGGGGAACCGCCAGCGCCGTCTTGGTCATGGCAGGAGAGGCAGAATGGTTCCAGTTTGACCGCCTCGACCGGGTCTGTGAGAGGATCGCCTGTCAATTCCACTACGAGGGCGGCATTGTCGGCGTTCTTCAACCGAACGATGCCTTGCTGATGTTGTGACTGATCGTGGCACGCGAGGCAGTCTGCGTCTTTAACCGTCGCTCCTGAAGCATGATGTGATAAGAGTTCGAATTCTGCCAAGACAGCTCGACGAGCACCCTGTTGGTTGCTGTGGCAATCGATACACGAGGTCGCTGTCGAAGGAACGAATCCCGCTTCGTGCTTGTGACAGCCTGTGCAGTCCGCCCCGGTATTGTGCGCCACGCCCCCGCCATCCTGGAGATGGTAGGATGTGGCCGTGTGGCATACTTGGCAGATGCCGTCGTTGTCTCCGACGCCATCACTGAAACTCCCTGCTCCTGTCTTCGTCTGGAATACAACGTTCCGATCCTGGCCGAACGACGCACTACGCACCTGAGTACGTATCAACGACAGATTCGTATTGTTGCGATCGTGCAGGGCGTGACAGGCATTGCAACTGGGCTGCCAATTTCCGGTGACGCCATGAATCTGGTTGCCGGGGTGACAAGCGTTGCAGAAGTCGTTTAGTTTGTTGTCGGTGCTTGGATCCAATGGCGATGACGCTGGAATCTCAAAGGCTGTCGTCCGGGCGTTGGGGTTGTTCCACAAGCGTACTTGACCCTGACGATGTCGTGTCATCTCATGGCAAGCCGAGCAGTCTTCGTCGATGAGCGTACCGGCGCCGAGATGATGCCCTCCCGTGCCCGCCTCATCGACCACGGCTGCCCGCGATCCCTGCGTTGTGCTGTGGCAATCTACACAGGAGCCCTCCTCGGTTGGTAGGAATCCAGTTTCATGCGTGTGGCATGTTGTACAATTGGTGCCGTCATTGTGTGAGATACCTGTTCCGTTGGCTTTGTGATAGACGGTTTGTGTGTGACAGACTTGGCACACGCCGTCCATAGCCGCGGGGTCTCCGTCATCGAAGCTCCCAGACCCCTGGCGTGCAGTGAATATCACCGGCGAGCCAGTATTCTCCCCGGCGTGCGTAATGGTCGAACCAACAAGTGCGAGGTTCTCGCTTCCGGGGTTGTGCAGGTCGTGGCAGGTCGTACAGCTGGGTTGCCACCCTCCGGAAACGGGATGTCCGTTGTGTGCGTAGTCACTGTGGCAACTCGTACAGAACGGCACGAGTTTGTCTGCTGCGGCGATATCGATTCGCGGACGACCGGTGAGTTCGAGGATATCATTTGGGTTGTTTGGGTTCGCCCACAAGCGGACGATGCCGCCTTGGTGCTTGGAAATCTCATGGCAGATAACACAATCGTCATTGGTCTGCGGGTCTGCGCCGAAGTGATGGCTACCGTCACCGGAACCCAAAACGACAGCTCGTCTGTCTCCTAAGTCAAGCTGATGGCAAGAGATGCAGGGGAGTCGATTGGTGGGTGAGGAAGGATCGGTGGTGCCGTCGTCATCGTCGCCTTCGGGTTGGATGCCCACGTCGATTCCCGCCGGATCTATGTCACCGGAGCCGTTTGGATCTGCATTCTCCCCAGAGTCTGGCGCCTTGAAGCAGGCCGGACCAAGAAACACCAATACAAGTGCCGCCGCAAACGAAATTCGTCGCCGTGCCACGATAACCACCCCTCAGAAGCTACTGCCTTGCTATGCCGATTTTGGGTGGGCTCGCCCCAAAGTCCAAGGCCCTCAACTTCTCAATCCACTCAATACTCGCCCCATCGATACCAAAGGACGTCAAATATGATTACAACCCCGCTGACATTTCCCGGCACTCAGGTCTCATGCCTTAATTGGTTCCTAATGAGCCGATCATATCAGACTAAGCGAACCCTCTCGCCGTTGACCGTGGTTGTCCATCAAGCCTACCATTCACATCATTAATGCGTTTTTGTTGTCATCGTTAGAATCGTAATAATCGTCATCGCTGTTTGAGCTGTCGTCTCTCTTTGGAGCGGTGTCATGTGGCCGCCCAATCCCATTCTCACCGGGACTGAGGTCACTTCCACTACAGTCGGAGGCCTGGAACAAAGCTTACAATATCAACATCGCCGCTGGCGTACTTGCAGGCTTATTCGCCAGGGTTTAAGTACCCAATTTCAACCGTATTGCGTTGGGCCATAGAGTTACATGTTCTCTGCCGCGCGAACGGATGTCCAACAAGATTAGGTTTTGCTTAGGATTGGGCTGTCTGTCACCAACCGCAAAGGACCCGATAGCCCGCTGGGAGACCCGACCTGGATTCGTCTTCCACGAGAAGGATTCCTAGACGCCCAGCCGTGGGGTTCGGAGGGCGGCGTAGATTATCTTGGATGAACGAAAGGACGAGACGACCCGTAGATTCTCTTGTTACCCAGAAGCTCTGCGCGGTCGATCAAAATTCCGGGTGATTCGAGGTTGTCTTAGGCTGCTTGGAGATACAGAGGATGCGAGCCTGCCACTTGCGGGATATAGAGCCTCATTCCATTTCTGGCAGCTCAATCTTACGCCTGACCTGCGGACGGCCCTGTATTTTTGTGCGAGTCTTCCATTGCCAGAACAACTTGAAGCCGCGACGATGCCAGCCTACAACGGTTCCAGGCTGGACTATGAGAAGTACGGACGCCAATTCGGCCAATTCCTTGACATCAGCGCCCGGAAGAGTCGATTACGTTTCCGCAACTTGGGACGCTGGCTCTTGTACTGATAAACGGCAAGCTGTTGCCGTCGCGCGAGGTTATCAAGCGCAAGATCCGATCGATCACGAATGAACGCCCAACTCGTTGCCGCGACCATTCGCAATGGATCCATTTCACCCTGCTGAGAATCCCAAGAACTGTTAGCCCGCATATTTCATCAGGCTTTGTGAGTTTGTATCGAGCGTGATTTGTCGAGCGTTGGTTTGAAGATTACTTCGATTTGGCGACGTCGGCGCACACGGCCCCCTACCCCCACGCCACGATTTCGAGTTGTACACAAGA
>JAJDDZ010000126.1 GCA_029260025.1 Phycisphaerae bacterium
GCCGCAGATGTCCAGCTACAACTATTCCCGCTGCGCTTCGCAGACGTTGAAACAATCTCCGACACCCTTGGCGAGTTGTTTGACGACGCAAAAGAGCTACCCCAAGACCCCGATGGCGCTGGACAAGACGGCGTACCCGCCAGTGAAACAGGTCGAGCACTCGTCTACAACGTGGGCTTTGCGAGTGACGTCAGAACCAACACTCTCATCGCCTCCGGACGACCAGAACAACTCGCTCTAGTCGAAAAACTCATCAAAGATCTAGACCAACCATCGCGATCTCTGAAATTCCCGCTGCAATTCATCGACTTGGAGCACACCGACGCAACCCAGCTCGGTCAAATCATCACCGAACTATTCGACCAGCGCATCGAAGCTGCCCAGGCAACCGGCGCAACCGGAGCAGCCCTTGAGCGCGAGCGAGTCTTCCTAAGCACCGACCTCAGAAGCAATTCACTCATCGTCTCTGCTTCAGAAGAAAACTTCGCCGAAATCACGATCGTCGCCAATCAACTTGACACCAAACCAGCCAAGCTCTTCGACCTCATCCGCATCATTCCCTGCGAAAGGCTAGCCGCAAAGGATATCAAGGAAAAAATCGACGAACTCTGGAAGCGAAAGGCAGACCTACGCCGCGAGGCAGAAATGCTCGAGGACCTCCCCATCGTCGTCACCGACGAGCGAAGCAACGCCCTCATCGTTGCCTCCAACCCGGAGGATTTCGAAGAAATCGTACGCCTCATCAAAGTCTTAGAAGCCCAACCACTCATCGACGACATGCAACTCTTCGAGCTTCGCTACGCAGACTCGAAAGTCATGGCAGACATGATGGATAAACTCTTCGACGGAATCGCCAGTCAGTCCGAAACTTTTCAAGCACCAACAATCATCCCCGACCCAAGAAGCAACTCGCTGGTGGTCGCAGCCCCCCGCGACACTATGGAACGCGTTCATGACGTGCTCAAGAGACTCGACGTCGAAGCAGGTCTGACATCCGCGATGTTCAAGGTCTATTCACTGGGCAACGCCTCAGCCGCTCAACTCGCAGAGCGAATGCAAGAACTTTTCGACTCGCGCGACGAAGGCGACGACACGACGCGAACCCCAGTTGTCATCTTGCCAGAGGCGTCTTCCAACAGTCTCATTGTCAGTGCCTCGCGAGACGACCACGTCGTCCTCGTGGGTCTTCTCGAACTACTTGATAAACCCTCGACCCTCGCCCGCTACTTCAAGATCTTCCCATTAAAGATGGCAAAGGTGGCCAACGTCGCTGAGCAACTAGACTCTCTCTTCCAGGATTCAGGCGAGGGTGGTAGCGGCCGAGCAGACGCAATCGCCGTCGAAGCAGACGAACGAACAAATTCGATCATCGTCTGGGCATCCCCTTCGCAAATGGTCAACATCGGCGAGGTCATCAGCGACCTGGACACCTCCACCCCAGCCGTCGAGATGATGGTCAAGGTCATCCAGCTAAGACAAGCCCTCGCAGAAGACTTCGCAACACTCTTAGAGGAAACAATTGCAGGCGACGGCGGAGACGACGAAAAAGCAATTATTGTATCCTTCATGGAGAAACTTCCCGACGGACGCGAAATCCTTCGAAAACTCCTCCGCCAAGACATCCGCATACAGCCAGACCCAAGAACAAACTCCCTCATGGTCATGGCCCCAGCAGATTCGATGAACATGCTCGAAGCCATGATCAAAGACTTCGACAAAATTCGCCCCATCACCTCCGAGATTCGCCTCTTCCCGTTGATCAACAGCGACGCCGACGCCATGGTCGAACAGCTCACAAACTTGTTCCAGGCAGAAGGTGTCACCGGCGAAAGTGGTGAGGCAACCGCACAGCTAACCTTCGGCGACGTCACCGGCGAAGACCTGGCCACCATCGGTCAAGAACTACGCTTCGCTTCAGACCCAAGAACCAACACGCTCATCGCCGCCGGCGCAGAGATCTATCTGAACATGGTCGAAGACCTAATCAGATACCTGGACTCGCAAGAGGCGGAAGACAGGGTGACTCAAGTTTACCAGACGAAATTCGTAACCAGTACCGATTTGGCGCAGGCGGTCCAAGGATACAACGAGCAGGAGCTCAATGTGATCGGTGATGTCGATGACCAGGAGTCTCGCCAGCGCAGGATGGATCGACAGGTTTCGATCGAAGCGATCGGTGACGAGGACGCCGGAAGTACCAGTCTGATCGTAGGAACCAGTCGCCGAAATTACCAGCAGACAATGGACATGATCCAGTCCCTCGATCGCCCCGAACCACAGGTCATGATCTCCGTACTCATTGCCGAGGTCGCACTCAACAACAACATCGACTTGGGTATCGAGATCGCCGGTCAAGACCTGCACTTTTCCGAAGACGCTATCGTAGGACCAAACGGAATCATCTCAGGAAGCGCCTTCGACTACGTCGCAGGTACAGCCCTAGGCGCTGGCGGACCACTTGGGTTTAGCTTCACCGCCACCGGCGAGGACTTCAGCTTCCTCTTCCACGCCCTACAAAGTGATAACCGACTCGAAGTGCTCTCGCGACCGATCCTCATGGTACGAAACGGCGAAGAGGGCAACATCACGATTGCAGACGAGATTCCAACGATCGGTTCAACCCAGGTCAGCGACTCAGGCCAGGTAAACGTTCAACCAACGCGAGAAGACGCCGGAATTATTCTCACGGCAACCCCACACATTAGCCCCGACGGCTATGTAACGATCGCGCTGGAGCAAGAGATTTCCAACGTCGGCGAAAACATCCAGCTATCAGCTACCGTCAGCCAACCAATCATCTCCACTCGTGAGGTAACAACAAACGTAACCGTCCGCGATGGAGAAACGGTTGTTATCGGCGGGTTGATCGAGTCTCGCGATGGCGAATCAACCAACAAGGTTCCATTCCTCGGCGATCTTCCATACATAGGCCCGTTGTTCCGATCAACGTCTGCGTCATCCAACAAGAAAGAACTGCTGATCGTGCTGACTGTAGACATCCTTCGCACCGACGAAGACGTCCACAACATGTCAGTCGAACAGAGAGACAAGTTCGTTCTGCCCGATTCGATCACACGGAGCAAGCTCATGGAAGGTCTGCGCATCAAACCAGAAAACGGCGGACTCGGACCCCGAACCGACAATGGCATGCACCGGATAGATTCAAAAGCGCTACCTCTCGAACCCAATAAGTCGCGAACGGAACCGGCTACTCCCACCAAGCGAACTTACGGACCCAAGCTCGTCCCTGCAAAAACGACCAGCAACCCAAACAAGACCGGGCTCTACGGCCCCCGAATTGCCCAGCGACTCTCCACAACCGTCGATGACGGCAGAGCAAACCAGGACGGGCAAGCAGACTAAAGCAGAGCATGGTAGGGCAGCGCGAAGCGGGCGGTGGGCGAAATTAGACTTGGCCAAGCGAAAGAGCACGTCGCCTATCTTGTGTGGCACCGGTTTGTAACCGGTGCGAAGAAACAGAATCGGCGCAAAGAAGGCGTGAGCGATCGGAAACCAGTCAATGTCAAAACGAACAAGAGCGACGGCCACAAAGATCCTTGCGACCTGCGCCATGATGCTCCTAACCGGCGGCTGCCAGTCGTCCGGACGATCCGAAGGATCAAGTCGAGCAAGTAGCGGCTTATCCCCCGTCCGCCACGTCATCTGCTTGTACGATCGAAGACCTTGGCTGAGTGCAGACGCCGAGGGCGATCGCGATCCAGAAGGACTCCGCTACCGCGTGTTTCTAGACATGGGGAATAACAGAGGCGTCCTGCGCGACGGAACCTTCCACGTAGAAATGTACGCGATAGGCCGTGGCAACCAGGGAGGAAAAAGACGCGAACTCGTCAGCGATTGGCATTATCCAACAAGTACCTTCTCTTCAGTCCGCGCAAAAATACTCGGCGACGGATACATTCTGAGTCTACGATGGGCGAGCAAAAGCATCGCAGGCCGAGACGTGGAAATTGTAACTAGCTTCGAAGACCTCGAAGGAAGAAAAACACGCGCCTCAACAAAGCGCCTCCGAGTCCCAAAATACGACAAGTACCTCGGTCAAGCAGATTGAAGAAGCCTACCCGTGCTCGTCCTGCCACTCTTCCAACCACGCCATCTGAATCGCCTCAAGCTTCCCTTCCGTGCACACCTCAGGATCATCTTCAAATCCATCAAGCTCACAAACCCACTTATGCAGATCGGTAAAGCGAACCGATAGCGGATCAGACTCCGAGAACTTCTCAAAAAGTGCGATCCCAAGATCCTCAGCGTCATCCCATGTAAGACTTTCGTTCATCAGAGTTAGCGTCGTTCGCTAGTGACCTTCCTGAACCAGGTTGCGATTCCATTCGGGAATCTCCACCACGACATCACTCGTCCCGTTCGGCACACATTGACAAGCGAGTCGGCTTTTGGGCGTCAGCCCGGGTGCCGATTCAAGCTGATCATCCTCTTCTTCGAGCGATTCGTTGATCGTCTCCGCGCCCTGTTTGATATGAACATGACAAGTCGAACAAGCACAAACCCCGCCGCAAGCGTGATCAATATCAACACCACTGCCCAAAGCGATATCGAGAATACTCCCCGGAATTCCGTTATGTTCGTAAGGAATCTTCGTAGGGTCGACCTCGATCGTTACGTTCATCGGCAAGAACGTCAGCTTGTAAGGCTTCGTCGGCGGCTGGACCTGTGGCTGTTCGATGTAGGGGTTAATTCCGCCCATGTTGCGTAGTTCCTTTTAGTGTTTCTCCGGCGCACGATCATCGTCGCCGTCAGTTGATGCAATAGATCCCGAAAGGGCGGCAGTCATCGCCCGCTCCGCCAAAGGAAGCGTTGATTGATTAAACGCCTCGCGACGTTCGTTAATCGTAGTCGCGTCATCGCACGATCTCGCAAACGACCGCAACTCCGAAATGCGTTTTGAAAAATCGGTTGTTTCGTTGACCGTAAACTGCGTCTCGTATCGATCGAGCATACCCTCGACTTTGTTGAGGTCGAATTCCAAAGTCGTCCGCACATCAATCAAATGATGCGCCGCCATATCTTCCCGAGCATGCGTGATTGCTTCCTGTTCCATTCGCTTCACTTCGTCCCGCGTAAGTCCGTGCGAAGGAATAATCTGAATACTCGCAGCCTTCCCGCTCCGTTGTTCCTTCGCAGAAACGCTGAGGATCCCATTTTGATCGATCAGAAAAGTGACATCGATCTTCGGAAGACCCGCTGGCATCGGCGGAATACCGCCAAGCTCGAACACCCCCAGCGACCGGCAGTCATCCGCAAGTTCGCGCTCGCCCTGCAGCACGTTGATCTTGATATTCGTCTGACCGTCTTTGAATGTCGTAAAGGTTTCGCTCGCCTGACAGGGGATTTTCACGTTGGCGGGGATAAGTTTTCCCATCGCACCGCCCAGCGTTTCAATTCCCAAAGAAAGAGGCGTCACGTCAAGAAGCAGCACGTCCCGCTCAATCCCCGAAAGTATCGCCGCCTGCACGCCAGCCCCCATCGCCACAACATGCTCCGGGTTCAGCGCGGTATAAGGTTTCGTATCAAAAACCTCGCCAACTCGCCGCCGAACATAAGGCACCCGCGTCGAACCACCTACAAGCACAACCTGGTTGATCTCGCTCTGTGTAAGACCAGCCGTTTTCATCGCCCGCGAGCAGGCATCAAGCGTCCTCGCCACAAACGGATCAATCATCTTCTCGAAGTCGTCGCGCGTGATCGTTTTCTCATAGACTTTGTCGTTCCCGATTGCGATTTGGATCTGTGCTTCGTCGTCGTCACTCAATCGCTTCTTGATATTCTCTGACAGCGTGCGAAGTTGCTGTTTGATCGTCGGCGAAGTGATCTCAATCCCAAACTGGTCACGAATTTCGGAGGCGAAAAGCGAAATCAGCGCGTTATCGAAATCGTCCCCGCCAAGGTGCGTATCGCCATTGGTCGCCAGCACCTCAAAAACCCCGTCTTCCAATCGAAGAATTGAAATGTCAAAAGTACCACCGCCAAGGTCATAAACGGCGATCGTAGCGTCTTCTTTTCGATCCAACCCATAAGCAAGCGCCGCAGCCGTCGGTTCATTAACAATGCGAACCACTTCAAGGCCCGCAATCTGCCCCGCATCGCGCGTCGCCTGACGCTGCGCGTCGTCAAATTGTGCAGGAACAGTAATAACCGTCTTGGTGATCGATCGTCCGAAATGCGTTTCCGCCCGTTGTTTCAGATCTCGCAGAATCAGGGCACTAAGTTCAGGAGGCGTAAAACTCCGCTCGCCGACAATGATCGATGCGATGTCGCGCTCGCCGGATTCATCGCGCCTTTCAACGCGGTAGGGAAGGGCGGCAGCTTCCTGCGCCACATCAGCAAACCCGCGCCCCATCAGTCGCTTAACCGAGTGAATAGTCGTCGTCGGTTGCTCGACGGCATGTTCTCGCGCCTCGACGCCGATCGTTTTGAGAACGCCAGCTTCATCGAACCCAAGAACAGAAGGAACAATGACGTCGTCGGGTCCGTTTTCCCCAGCGATAAGATGCGGACCCGCCTCATCAGCAAACGCGACAAGCGAGTTCGTCGTCCCAAGGTCAATCCCAATGATGATGTCGTTCTTCTCGCCCACGCGTCAGTGATCCTGGTTAGCAGCAAGCGGGTTCACCGCCAGTTCGGTTAGCAGGTTGTCAAAGTACTTGATCGAATTGAGCAAAACGCGGAATCCCTTCTTGTCCTCGTCGCTTGCCTCCCAAAGACCATCCGCTCGGCCGGCGATTTCCTCTAGGGTCTCATCGCGTCGCTTGGCGATCGCCCCTCGGTGTCTCGCAATCGCCGCGTCGTCGCCCTTGGCTTGAGCTTGCTCGATTTCTTCGCGAAGCATCATCACTTCGCCCAAAAGAGCTCCCGGCACCTCGCGAACTTCAGCCGCGCTAGGCCCGCCGGCAATTTCAAGAATATAAGCAGCCCGCTTCACCGGATCGCGCAGCGTCGCAAAGGCTTGGTTCACTTGCGCCGACAGTCGCGTCGAAAGATTCCCAGCCTCGATCGAGTCACCGCCAAACCGATCCGGATGAATCTGTCGCGCGATCGAGCGATACGCCCGCGCGAGCAATCCCTCATCAAGGTGAAACGTCCGCCCAATCGAGAGGAGATCAAAAAAGTCAGCAGATTGCGGAACCGGGTAAAGCGTATGACAACCGTCGCAAACAATCGGCGTCGAAAGTTCCTCGTGGCAACTGAGGCACTTCACCGGAAGCGAGATTGCCCGTTCGCTCATTATGGTCCTCGTAATCGCCGCTCTTAGGTAGAGAAACTAGAACCGCAACCGCAAGAGCTAGTCGCATTAGGGTTCGTAAATACAAATCCGCGTCCCATCAGCTCGTCCTTGAAGTCAACAGTCGTCCCGTCAAGGTAGAGCATGCTCTTCGGATCGCACACAACGTCGATCCCGTGCTGCTCCCAAACCTCGTCGTTTTCCGTCTTGCTTTCCGAAAGGTCCAGCGAATAGCTAAATCCACTACATCCGCCGCCCTTTACGCCAACGCGAAGATAGAGCTTCCCCGAGTCTTCTCCAGACTCCTTCGCCGACTTGTTCTGCTGTTCGATAATGTTGTTCACTTCGCGAGCCGCGAGTTCTGTAAGCGTAACCATGATCATTTACTCCGGTGAATCCATGAAATCCAATTTTCCAGTAAGTCCGCCATCTCCGCTAAGAAGCCGCACTCGCAGTGGTCTTTGCGGCCTCTTTCTTCTGTTGAACGTCAGCGATCGCCGCACGCACAGCATCCTCGGCGAGCACGCTACAGTGGATCTTCACCGGCGGCAGTGCAAGCTCCGTTACAATTTCCGTGTTCTTGAGCGCCAGCGCTTCGTCGATCGTGCGACCCTTGATCCATTCGGTGGCCAGAGAACTACTAGCAATCGCGCTACCACAGCCAAATGTCTTAAACTTCGCGTCAACAATCCGATCCGATTCATCAACTTCAATCTGCAACCGCATCACGTCGCCGCATTCCGGTGCACCGACGATCCCGGTCCCAACGTTCTTCGCATCCGCGTCCATCGAACCCACGTTGCGCGGGTTCTCGTAGTGGTCTACGACTTTGCTGCTATAAGCCATTATTCTCTCTCCTTACGATATTCTCGGGTTCCGCCTGCGCTTTCCAACGCATCGCGGCCAATTTCAAAATCCCTAGTGATGTTGCCATTCAACCTTCGACAAATCGATCCCCGCCTGCGCCATTTCATATAGCGGACTAAGATCCCGCAAGTGGTTCACAGCTTTGACGACCTGTTCGATCGCCTGATCGATCTCGGCCTCCGTCGTAAACCGACCCAGCGAAAACCGAATCGAACTATGAGCGATGTCGTCACCAAGTCCAAGTCCCTTAAGGACATAGCTTGGCTCCAGTGACGCACTCGTGCAAGCACTACCGCTACTAACAGCAAGATCGCTGAACCCCATCATCAAGCTCTCGCCTTCAACGTACAGAAAACTCACGTTCACCGTGTTCGGCAAAGAGTGGTCAGGGTCGCCGTTAAGAAAAATTTCGGTCAGTTGGCTATTGAAACCATTCCAAAGTTTCTCGCCCAGCTTGCCAATGCGAACGCTCTCCGCCGCCATCTCATTCATCGCCAGCTCAGCCGCCGCCCCCAGTCCAACAATCCCTGGCACGTTCAGCGTCCCGCTCCGCATCCCGCGCTCATGACCGCCACCATGAATAATCGGAACAAGGCGAACACGGGGTTTCTTCCGACGAACAAAAAGCGCTCCAACCCCCTTAGGCCCATAAATCTTATGCGCCGAAAGAGAAAGAATATCGATACCCATCTCGTTCACGTCGATCGGTATCTTCCCAAACGCCTGCGTAGCATCCGTATGGAACAACACGCCACGTTCCTTACAAACAGCTCCGATTTCGCCGATCGGATGGATCGTACCGATCTCGTTATTCGCAAACATCAGCGATACAAGAATGGTATCATCACGAATCGCATCACGAACCTGATCCGCGCTAACCCGACCCTTCCCGTCCGGATCAAGCCAAGTCACATCATAACCCTGC
>JAJDDZ010000127.1 GCA_029260025.1 Phycisphaerae bacterium
TGCCACCGCAAAATCCAAAGCAAAACCCCCCGAAAGAGTTGAAAAACACCTCTCCCCCGACCCCATGGAGCTAAACGTCGGGTTCGGTCTCATCAGCCTCGTCGATCGCAAACAAGGCGGCGACTTACTCGATCGGATCACAAACCTACGAAAGCAGGTCGCTCAGGAGTTGGGTATTATTGTTCCGCCCATTCGCATACGCGACGACATCCAGCTCCAATCCAACGAAGCCCAAGTTTGCCTTCGCGGAATGGAAATCGGACGAGCCGACATCATGCCCGGTCATGTCCTAGCGATAGACTCCGGCGCGGTGTCCGAGGCGATTACAGGCGTCGAAACCAAAGAGCCAGCTTTCGGTCTCCCAGCGCTATGGATCGAAGAAAGTCGCCGACACGAAGCTGAACACCGCAATTACACCGTCGTCGAAGCATCAAGCGTCGTGACGACCTTCTTAACCGAACTCGTCCGCCGTCACGCCGACGAATTGCTCACACGACAGGCGGTCGGTAGGCTACTGGATCATCTTAAAGAACGATCATCTAAACTCGTCGAGGAGGTCATCCCCGACGTCTTGAAACCAGGTGAATTGCAGCGAGTACTGCAAGCCCTTCTGCGCGAGCGCGTACCGATCCGCGATCTCGAGGCGATCATAGAGACTGTCGCAGACATCGCACCGCGCACCAAAGATCCGGAAATTCTCGCCGAGTACGCAAGAAACGCCCTCGCGCGGACCATCTGTTTCAACTATCGCGGAGACGATGGTGCCGTTCACTGCGTAACCCTCGACCCGTCTCTCGAACAGTTACTCACAAAGTCGATCGATCGCACGGATCATGGGGCTGTCCTAACGCTTCCGCCCCAAGTACAAACCCGTATCGTTGACGCGATCCAAGCTGAAATCGACAAGGCGACGACAGCAGCAAAGGGTAAACCACCCGTTGTACTCGCCGCGCCGCAGATCAGAGTCTGGGTAAGAAAGCTAATAGAGAATCGCATGCCCGCGATCGCAGTCCTTTCCTATAACGAGGTCGTTCGCGGCGTCGAGGTCGAATCACATGGAATGGTGGTATTAACAGATGAAGGCTAAAACGTTTCACGGTGTAACGATGGCAGAGGCGCTAACCGAAGTAAAAAAACACTTCGGACCAGGCGCTATCATCATAAACACACGTACGAATTCGCGCGGCGGAATCTTGGGCGTGGGGGGAAAACCCCACGTTGAAATCACCGCAGTCCGTGATATGAACGACGTACCGCCAGCGATGCGGAGAGGTGCTTTGCGGATCAAACCCAAGGCCAGTACGCGTACAGATCGAGTTGCCGTAACGGTGAAACCAGAATCGCCACCGGACTCATTTGCACCAACACCCCAGAACGATCGCATACTTTCCGAAATGGCATCCCTGCGCGAGATGGTCGGAAACCTCGTCCGCCAAAACGCCGCGGCCGGCGTTAAGGATTCGCTCCAAGACCCCCTTTACGAAACATATCAAAAGCTCGTGGGAAGCGCAGTAGCCGAGGAAGTCGCGACCCAGCTCGTCGAACGCGTTCGCGAAACGCTCACCGTCGAGCAGTTGCATGACCCAAAGGCGGTTCGTCAGGCACTAAGAAAAGCGATCACCCCAAGGGTCCCGACCGCGGGTCCAATTCGGATCGATAAGAGAGTAGGCCCATACGTTGTAGCCCTCATCGGACCTACTGGCGTAGGAAAAACAACGACACTCGCCAAACTCGCAGCCAATTTCTGCCTCCGCGAAAAACGTCGCGTTGGAATGATTACGCTTGATACCTACCGGATTGGTGCCATCGAGCAGCTTAAGACTTACGCCCAGATTATCCACGTTCCTCTTGAGGTCGCAGCAACACCGGACGAACTCGCCGAGACGGTCGACCGCATGTCAGATCGAGATGTCATCTTAATAGACACCGCCGGGCGAAGTCAGCGCGATTCGGGAAAGCTCGATCAACTCCGCGCCTTCTTCGCAGCCGCAACCCCAGACGAGGTCCATCTCGTCCTTTCAGGCGCAGCCGGTCCAAAAGTACTAGATCAAACGATCGAACAGTTCTCGCGCGTAGGGTTTGATCGTGTGATTTTCACGAAGCTCGACGAAGCGCTTGGCTTTGGCGTTATCTTGTCAGCCCTGCAAAAAGCCGGAGCAGATCTTTCGTATGTCACCACAGGTCAAGATGTCCCGCGAGATATCTCAGTAGGTGAAAGCGGAGCGCTCGCAGAGTTGGTCTTAGGCGAAGGGGAGCTGCAAAGGCCGTAACATCGAGCAAGTTTCTACAAGCGAGTGCGGACGTTGGTTCAAAGAAGGTAACCATGCACAGAGCAAGGCAAAAAACATCGACAAACGGAGACCAAGCCTCGACGCTACGTCAGATGGCACGCCAGCGCTCGCGGACCGCAGAAACCATCGCGATCGTCAGCGGAAAGGGCGGCGTAGGCAAGTCAAATATCGCCGTGAATCTCTCCGTCTCCCTAGCCCAGTCGGGTACGCGAGTAACGCTTGTCGATCTGGACATGGGCCTCGCCAATTCTGACCTCCTCATGAACATTCAGCCGCGATATACCCTGGCGCACCTAGTAAGTGGGTCACGGACCCTTGATGAGATAGAAATCACAGGCCCCGGAGGTATTCGATTCGTTCCGGGCGGGTCAGGTATCGGCGGACTCGCCAACTTGTCCGAATTCGAGCGCCGCAACTTGATCTTACAGTTAGACAAGCTCACTGACAGTACTGATATTTTAGTGTTTGATTGCGGCGCAGGAATCTCGCGAAATGTCGTGAACTTTGCGCAAGCGGCTGACACGGCCATCGTAGTCACCACACCCGAGCCAACAGCATTGACAGACGCGTATGCAATGGTCAAATCAATCCATTGCGGGCACAGCCGAGCGAGCGTTCGGGTAGCGGTGAACATGGCCGACAATCGCGCCGAAGCGGAAGCAACTTATCAGCGCATTGCGAGTGTCTCGCGAAAATTTTTAAATTATTCCGTTGCGGACGGCGGGTTTATGCTGCATGATACATCTGTAGAGCTTGCGGTGAGGGAGCGTTGTCCTTTTGTGATTCGCTATCCCGAATCAAACGCAAGCGCTTGCATCGCCGCGATGGCCCGCACGATAGCGCGGAATCAGCCGGGCCAAGAAGTTCGCGGCGGTTTCTTCAAGCGTGTCGCCGGACTATTTGTTTAGCGTGCATTTGAAACTACCAAGAGTAATGAGTGCTCTTGCACGACCCTCTAAGGATTTTGGGTCGTTCGTCGTCGGTACGCGTGACGACTTTTGGATGGAGTCAATTTCGCTCACTCCACCTCGTCTCGCTGACCGCGTCTGGTTATACTTTAAACCAGCAACAAGGATGTTGTCATCATGGTGGCTCGCTTCGCGGGTGCAAGTCTAGGGCTTTTCGCATTCACGGTGGCCGTGATTGCTGGGATCTACGTACAGAATCCAGTGTCGGTCACTCTCTCGCGTGGAATCTCCGCCCTATTCATTTTCTGTGGAATTGGTCTCGTTCTCGGTGCGGCTGCACAAAGAGTCGTCGATGAGCACGAGCATAAGCGAGAATCTGAGATTCTCGATAAATACCGTGACGACGCAAACGACTCACCGGAACTGGAAGTGACTGAGGAGGACTCCGAATCCTCCGAGGTCAACGAAGTGCAGTTAGCAGACTAAGACCACCGTGGGAGGGCCTTAGATGCGCTGCGACGAAGTTTTGGATGGCGATGGATCGCCTGGGTTAGCGTCGTCGGTCATGAACGGGTGCGAGCACGGAAGCGTAAGGAGCGGTGCAAATGCGACAGACAAAACCAAGTCCCGATTTGAAAAAAGTATGGATCGAATACGGAAAAACGAAGAGCCGTACGATTCGCAATCGACTCATGGAGAACTTTCTCCCCATTGTCCGGTACAACGCCGAGCGGATAGGGGCGAAATTACCTGACGAAATCGAAACGGATGACCTGATGTCCGCCGGTATCTTCGGGTTGATGGACGCAATCGACGCTTACGATCTGGGTCGCGGCGTGAAGTTCGAGACCTACTGCGCTCCAAGAATCCGGGGAGCCATTCTCGACGAGCTTCGAAGTCTAGACTGGGTACCCCGCCTCGTGCGAAGGCGAGCAAGTCAGCTCGATCGCGTCTCAAGAGATCTCGAAGCCATGCTCGGAAGATCACCCAGCGAAACCGAGATCTACGACCGGCTAAAGCTAACACGTCCCGAGGCGGACAAGCTAATGAAAGACTCCAACGCAGTCTCCCAGGTCTCGCTATCAAGAAAATACAGCGACACCGACTCCAGCAAGGAAGTCTGCGAGATTGACGTCATCGAAGACAAACGCGGTAGAGACCCAGTCCGCGAGATTCAACGCAAGGATCTTAAGGACATGATGACGCGAGGCTTGACCCGCGCAGAACGCCTAATTCTAGTGCTCTACTATTATGAAGAGATGACGATGAAAGAGATCGGCATGACGCTCGATCTTTCCGAGAGTCGCGTTTCACAAATGCACTCATCTATTCTTAAACGACTCAAGGAACAGCTAAACTCACGGAGTAAAGAGCTGGCGATTCATTAGAGAATTGCGACCCACTAGGAACTTTGCGATCCATCAGTTCATCTTGCGGAACTAGGTATCGGCGGCGGTGCGGTAGGGCGAGTGGCCCCGCCGCCCCGCGATCGATGCGAAGTTTCCAAACGGTCGCCCGAGCATCGTGAAGAAACCAGCGTCGAACGCACTGCGAGAGCTTCATCATGTCGGAAATCCCGTCAGACATTGCATCTTCGGCTGCAGGCGCTCCGCTGCAATCGCGCGAGGTCGCCAAGGCGCGCGACGCTCGCCTCGCCGGGCAAGCAAACGCCGTTGAACGACAGGTTAAGTCGATCGACGACGCGGACTCCACAATAGATGCCGGCGACGAAGATAGCCAAGTCTTCTCAGAATCCGAGGGAGAGGGCAGTTTCGGTAGAGAGCTCTCAGATGAAAACACCGAGAGTTCGCCCGACGAACCAGCCAGAAAAACGGGATTTACCACCGACAACGACGGCCAAACCCACCTTGACCTTCAAGCGTAGACCCACCTCGCCCTGCGGGTACCCTATCGCAAGCAGAAAGCTCGCAATCAGGTGCAATGATTCGCGATATCTCCATGAGACGACTCAATACCAAAAGGAAAATCTATCGTGACTTGGGATCCAGACTATCGTCCACAGCTGCGTACCATAGAACCCTTCGCCATTCCTCCGCGCGAAGCGGACGGCGGTCCCGGCGAGGTCCTGGTCGGGTTGCGTGACCCGTCCGGACTGTCGGACGTTGTTTTGACGATGTCTTATCCAGCCCTCGAGCTGCTCGCCCTGATGGACGGTCAGCGCACATGCGCCGAGATTCGCCAGGGCTTCCTCCAAGAGCAAGGTCAGCCAATCTCAACCGACACCTTCTCGATCATGATAGGCCACCTCCACGACGCCCATTTCCTCGAAAGCCAAAAGTTCGAGACCTTTTATGAACAGCGCCTCGCAGAATATAGAGAGCACGGAATTCGCGAAATGCCCCACGCCGAAGCGCTGGGACTAGGAACAGACCCAGTCCACTTCCTAGACGGAATCATCCTGCGCAATAAACGAATTCCCGTAGACGGTGAGATTGTCGGAATCATCGCCCCTCACTTGGATTATCCGCGCGGTGAACCATGTTACGCTGCCGCTTACGGGGCACTCCGTGGAAGAAAAACACCAGACCGCGTCGTCATCCTAGGCACAAACCACTTTGGAAGATCGACTTCCGTCGTCGCCACCGCAAACGACTTCAATACCCCGCTTGGTACCACCCGAACTGATACCGAGTTTCTCGCAAGACTTGAGGTCCAGTGCGGAGACCTTCGCCAGTTTGAGCTGGACCATGTCCGCGAGCACTCAGTCGAGCTTCAAGTCGCCTTCCTGCAACAGCTTTTCGGAGCAGCAGCCTTCACAATCGTCCCAATCCTCTGCCCAGACCCTTGCGGGCAAGCGTGGATCGAGAAACAAGAAGGCGACGCAATCGACATCAAAGACTTCGCAGCAGCACTCCGAGACCTGGTCAAAGATGACCCAGCAGACACTCTCATCGTCGCCGGTGCTGACATGAGTCACGTCGGCGAAAATTTCGGCGACGACCGTAACCTCGACGACACTTTTCTAAAGGAAGTAAGAGACCGAGACCAGCACGCCCTAGATCAATTAGCACAAAACGGGGCAGACGCACTCGTTTCGTCGGTCGCAAAAGAGGATAATCCAACGCGAGTTTGCAGCGCGGGTTGCATTTCCGTTCTAGCAACCGTCCTCGCCGACGCGACCCCGAAGCTTCTCCACTATCACCAAGCCGTCGATCAAGAATCGCAAACCTGCGTCACTTGCGCCGCCATCGCCTACACCTGAACTGAATATGTTACCCTCGTCGTTACATCGAAAGATAATCTCCGGCGAGGCAGGCCTATGGGCAACTCCGCTACGAATCCTTCTTCGAATCGCCGCCGCCGCCTATTTCGTCGGCGTCAATTCCCGAAACAAAAAGTTTGATCGTGGTGAAGGTATTACCCGCGCCAAAGTCCCCGTCATCAGCGTTGGAAACATCACCGTAGGCGGCACGGGAAAAACCCCGATGGTGATCGACCTGGTGCAAAGGCTGGAGCGCCCCGAACAAGAGATCGCCGTCATCGCCAGGGGTTACAAAGCACAAAAGGGCCGCCCAGGCGACGAGGAATTGCTGATCCGCCGTCGTGCGCCCGGCGCCACTTACATCGCAAACCCCAACCGCGCCCAAGGAGCAGCAGAAGCGATCCGCACAGGTGCAGACGTTATCGTTCTCGACGACGGATTCCAACATCGAGCGTTAGCCCGCGACCTCGACATCGTTTTGATCGATGCAACCTCCCCTTTCGGGTTTGATTACGTCTTACCGCGTGGCTTACTTCGCGAACCCGTTCAAGGTCTGCAGCGAGCCGACGTGATTATCGTGACCCGATGTGACAGCGCAACGCAAGAAGTCCTCGCAGACATCCACGCACGCCTGACTGAACTTGCAGATGGTTGTCCGGTGCTTTCATGTTCGCACAAACCGAGCGCCATTTCGCAAGCAGACGGAACGACGCTATCAAACAAACCGCGTGCGTTCCTCCAAGGCAAGAAGGTTTTCGCCTTCTCCGGTCTCGCCAGCCCCCATGCTTTCGAGCAAACCATCACTTCACTAGGCGCGACGATCATCGCGTCCCGAAGGTACCCCGACCACCATTCGTATACCGCCGGTGAGATTCGTTCACTCATAAACGACGAGAACTCGCGCGACGTTGATTTATTCGTGACCAGCGAGAAGGACGCCGTCAAGATAGCGAACCTCAAGGGCATCGATCTCGACCGAATCGTCGCAGTCAACGTCTCGATCGACTTTACCGACGAGGATGGTACAATGCTTGGCGAGTTGTTGGACCGAGCACTACGTCAGAGTATGCAACAATGACCCGCAAGTACAAACCGGTCGATTCCGCCAAGATCAAAACATACAGCGTGCAACAGCGCGCCCACAAATCCGCCACCTCAGCCGCAGCAAAACTCACCGACGCAGGCGCAACGGCTGCGGACCTACTCGATTCGATGCCCGGGTTCTTGGGCGCCAACGCCTTTCGAAGTGTCGTCTCAGCAATCACAGAAGCTTTCCAAGGAGACCGCCCAGTCGTCGCAGCCTTCGGCGCCCATGTTATCAAAGTTGGCTGCGCGCCGATCTTAATCGACCTGATCCGTCGCGGCATAATCAAGGCCATCGCCTGCAACGGCGCATGCGCGATTCACGATGCAGAGCTTGCCATGTTCGGCGAAACCAGCGAAGAGGTCGCCGACACCATCCGCGACGGCTCGTTCGGAATGGTCTCCGAAACGATGGCTTTCTTCGACGAGGTCGTGTCGGTGGCGTCAAGCGATGGCTGCGGACTTGGTCTCGCAACTGGAAAAGTGCTCGCCGATCGCGAAGTGCCCAACCGCGACCAGAGTATTTTCGTCGCCGCAAAAAAAGCAGGTATCCCCGCGACGATTCACGTCGCCGTCGGAACAGATACCGTCCATGTTTCGCCCGGATTAAACGCTTCCGCCCTCGGCGCTGCAACGATGCATGATTTCAGATTGATCTGCGACGTCGTCTCAGACCTCGGAGCTACAAACAGCGAGAGCGAGGTTGGCAGGGTCGGGGTAGGTGGCGTATGGCTCAACATCGGCTCTGCCGTCTTGCTCCCGGAGGTCTTTCTCAAGGCGGTATCCGTCGCTCGCAATCTCGGCGCAAACCTCGACGCAATGACAACCGCCAACTTCGACATGATCCGTCACTACCGACCGCATCAAAACGTCGTGACCCGACCCGTACAAGCAGGCAGAGGGTTTGAGGTTATTGGGCATCACGAAATGCTACTTCCCCTTCTTCGTCACGCCATCATCGAGCGACTCGGAGTTCCCGCGTGACGAACAAGAAACGAAAAGCGG
This sequence comes from Phycisphaerae bacterium, assembly GCA_029260025.1. Lineage (GTDB taxonomy): Bacteria > Planctomycetota > Phycisphaerae > UBA1845 > UBA1845 > JAJRUK01. Next base: position 8,511 of record JAJDDZ010000127.1, read on the forward strand.
TCTTTCTCGATCGCGACGGAACAATCATTGAAGACTCGGGCTACGTCGCCGACCCAGCCAAGGTCAGATTGCTCCCCGGCGCTGCCCAAGCGATCCGAAAAATCAACGACGCCGGTCTCTTCGCTGTCATTGTTTCAAACCAATCCGGAATCGCCCGCGGCATCTTCTCCCAAGAAGATCTCGCCAAAGTCCATTCCCGCATGGAGCAGCTACTCAAAGAAGGTGACGCCCACATCGACGCAGAATATTACTGTCCATTTCTTGAAGGACCAGACGCAAAAAACTCGACCTATCGCAAACCGAGTGACCTGCGAAAACCTAAACCCGGAATGCTCCTGCAGGCGGCCTCCGAACACGACATCGATCTCGCCCACTCCTGGATGATCGGCGACGCAGCCCGCGACGTAGAGGCCGGAGCTCGCGCCGGGTGTCGAACGATCTTGCTAAACGCCGGTTCAGAGGGCGCGTCCGTAGGAATCGCGTCAGAGACACTCATCGCCGTGGACCTTGCGGATGCGATAGAATTGATCCTCGAGCAGGCGCCCCAAGTTGAAGACTCCGCTCCCAAACAAAAGGAGCCCCCCATCAAGTCCAAGGTCTCAGCCGAATCCAACCAAGACGCCGATTCCGTCCTGCTCCTCTGCGAAATCCGAGACCAGCTCGACCGTGCCAACCGTCGCGACCGACAACACGATTTTTCCATCCTCAGGCTGTTCGGATCCTTGCTTCAGATGTTCGCGATCGTCGCAGCCCTGTGGGGATTGCTCGCCCTAACAGGCGAAGTGGACGACAAAGCGACCCCGCGACTAGTTCTGGCCTGTTTTTTCCAGATCGCCTCATTGAGCGCATTCGCCTTCGACAGGTTCCGGTGAAGTTTCATCGCCAACAAACTAGTGCGATCAAAACATGACAAAAGACCACACCGACAGCCCAGACCGCCGCACATTTTTCAAGAGCGCCGCCGACAAGTTAATCGAACCAGTCGCCAACTATCTCGAAAACAAGATTAGCGCAACACCAGAACGCTCGATCATTCGTCCGCCCGGCGCAATCAACGAATCAATGTTCAACGAAACCTGTCATCGATGCGGAGAGTGCGTAAAGGCATGCCCAGCCAGTGCAATTTTCCCGCTAGCGGATTCGTTCGGCGAAGCAGCCAGCACCCCAGCGATCGACCCCTCGAAATCACCTTGCGTCGTCTGCGAAGGTCTGCAGTGTACGCATGTTTGTCCAAGCGGCGCTCTCCTCCCCGTCTACGAGTCACATCTCATCGCGATGGGCGTGGCTGAGGTTTACGCGCCGATATGCGTACGAACAGACGGAGAAAACTGCACGATTTGCCTTGATCGCTGCCCCTTTGGAGAAACCGCAATCCGCTACGACGGCGAGAGTCCCCCCGTGATTCTTAACGGATGCACCGGATGCGGCATATGTGAGTTCTACTGCCCAACAACCCCAAAAGCGATCACGATCCGTCCCGCCTAGCGCGTGCGCTGGCGAACATCCCCATTTCGGATATCCTCCCCTGATCGTTATCAACCCGACGAACGTGAACGAACACGGAGGTGTCATGAAGCTAATACCAAGGCAAAAAATATGGCTCGCGATCGTCGTCGTTACGAATCTACTTCTATGGATCATACCCAGCGACGTCATCGAGCAGATCGCTCGCGACAGACACACCATGCTCGGGCGATACTCGCGTACCCATTTCTACTGGATCGTAGGCGCAGCCATCGCGTCAGCCATCAGTCTATACATCGACTCATCAACCGGACAGATATACAAGAAGCGCTGGTTCCAGGTGATTGCAATTCTCATGTTTCTAACCCCCACGTTAGGCGTCGTCGATTTCATATTGCGCAGACCCGAGGCTCAGCACTACGTCAAGAACACCATTGCCTACCATCGCCCAGTGAACGCTTTTTTCCAAGAGACGTTCATTGACAAACCCGCCGCGTTTCGCACTTATCCGGGTTCTCCAAAGGGATACGGAACCGTAGAGTGCGAAATGCACACAGACGCGCGAGGCTACCGAAATCAGACCAACCTCGAATCGTACCACATCGTCGCGATCGGCGATTCGTTCACAGAAGGATCCGGCGTATCAGACCAGCACCCCTGGCCACTTCGCCTGGCGTCAACGGCTGACACAACCGTATACAACGCAGGAATGTCGGGGTATGACCCGCTTCGTTATCGAGAAGTCCTACGCGAAATCGCGCTCCCCCTTCACCCCAAGTTAGTCATCTGCATGATCTATGAGGGCAACGATTTTCGATCAGCAAAGACAGACGCCAAACGATCAAAGCCAAGCATTTCAAAGCGCTTCAAAGCGTACATGAAGCAGTCGCCAATCCTCTCTTCGATCGACTCCCTGATGATCAACGCTTTCGGCCCCATCAGAGCAAACGCCCCCATCAATGACACCAAAGCGATCAATTGGATGCCCCTTTCCATCCCCGATGGCGGAAGTGCGAATCGATACGCCTTCGCACCCAAGCAAATGCGAGATCTCTTCGAGAGCAGTCTTGAGTTTTCGCAAGACAAGCACTGGCTAAACCCCAGAAGTCAAATTGCAGACATGAACGAGATATGTCAAAAGGCGGGCATCCAGTTCCTACTCGTATTTGCACCCGCCAAGGCCCATGTAATGCTACCGCTCGTCGCGGACCAAATCTCCGGAGAACAGTTCCGAGACTTTCTCGCGCTACAATACAAGAAGAATCTCCCGCCCCCCGAGCAGTTCAAAACCCGCCTTCTAGAAAACCTTGATGCGAGAGAAAACGTCGTAAGCGAATGGTGTGAACGCGAGGGCGTCGATTTTCTTACGCTAACCAAACCGCTCCGCAACGCCGCCCAGCAGGGTACTCAGGTCTACTTCACCTACGACCAACACTGGACCCCCGAAGGTCACCATGTCGTAGCCCAGACACTAGCAGATTACCTTCCCCAGACCGGAACTTCGACAAACGAACAAGCGCATAAGTGATGCCCCGATCAACACATTGAAAAACCGGGCCAGCCACGAAGGCCGACCCGGTAGTTCTGAAAATCATAGTCCGCGGTTGCACAGACTGACTGAGTCGACAGCGATTGAGCTATGCGGGAGAGGCTCAGATACGAACGACGCCAGACGACCGCGCATCCGCCAGAGTCTACCTTGAGTCTCGGTCATTCTTCGTAGAACCAACGAAGATGCGAGCGTCCGCTCCAACGTTGAATCCAAGCTCGCCATTTTGTGGGCCTACAAGGACAGAGTCAGATCCGGACTCCACATTGACGCGGAAAAGCCCCGAAGCGTCCCTAGTCGCCGAGTACACGTAAGTGCCAAGGTAACGCGCTTGATTCGCTGGCGTCGGGCCATCGGCACGAACAGAAGCGAGCTGACCCAGCAGCTTCGTGCTCGCATTGATTACATTAGATCCAAAAAACACAAAGTCATCGCGAGATTCATCAACGCTTACACGCGTCAGCTCAAGGCTGCCGGAATCGCCACCTCCAGAAGTCAATCGGAGCTGATAACCGCGAAGGGAATCGACACCTTCGATGTAAACGTCGATCAAGTGCTGACCGCCTAGTTCACCAGCAGCCACAACCGTGACCAAAGGGCCCACAGGAACAACTGGATCACCGTCAACGACGCGACGTATCTGTTCGCTACGGTCAGGCGTGATTCCGCCGACCGTCAGGCTACCGTCTTTGTTCACGGTAGCCATCCCAATAATCGACTTGCCAGAGTAGATCGCCACTTGCGTATCGCTAACTCGCTGAACTTGATCGGTTAGCCGATTCGTCGCGCTTCCAGAAAGTCGCATCGAAAGCGTAGAACCGTCGCGACCCGGAAGAGTGTCTACACTAAGAACATCAAGCGATGTCCAAGTAGCACGAGTCGAGACATACATCCGATCGCCACTCGTCGTCGTGACTTGACGGAAACCCGTCTGCGGTGATGAACTCACCAAGTGTAGGCCAATCGCATCGCTCTTAACCGCGCGATCGCCGCGACCGCCAGCCAAGGCACTGACTGAGAATAACGCCAACAACAATACACCAACGAAAACCCGCATTTCTTTTCGCATCTCTCGTTCCTTTCAGTTTACCGAAGCTTACCACTCTCCGACTCGCTCCGCACCTATCGCGCGGCAACGTCGGACAATCCATTTCCCGATGTCCAAAAAACAATTGGACCCTGCGGCTTGCTTCCCCGAGACAGCAATCGATCGAATAAATTCGATCCGATCGACGTCGCCCCCATGATTGAATATCTCACTGCCCCTGTCTAGGACCCTTATACCAACACCCAGCCCCAAATTCAAGGAATATCGTACGATTTTAGTCCGAAAAAAACAGCGATTTCAACCAGATAAGAAAAGCCAGGATCACCCCCTAGTTTGGCCATTCTCGCTCAAAACGGGGCAGGAGACGCCCGTGGACGTCCGAAATCGAGGCTCAACCTCAATGATCCAGCCCAGAAACCCGATGAGTCGCTACCAGGGCGTGACAATATCCCCCAAAATGAGACCACGGATCATGATCGGCGCAGTTACAAACAATACTTTACTAGCAGCCCTCTTCGGCCCAGGAATTGCTCGCGTCTCGGGCGCCCAGACCGGGCAGCAGGACCCCAATAGTCAGAACAAAGCAAGAATCTTAACCGAGACCGACCGCGTAGAGCTCTCCCCTGCAGCAAAGCTAGCAAGTGATCAGAGCTCCGAAGGCCAAACGAGTCGTGCATCAGGCCTGGGGGACCCCAAACAAAAGGAAATTCAAAAACTAAAACAACGCGACGCCGAGGTTCGCCGACACGAAGCTGCACACAAAGGAGCAGCCGGACCACACGCAAAGGGCGGCCCAAAGTTCGAGTTTGAATCGGGTCCAAACGGAAGACAGTACGCAGTCGGCGGCGAAGTCAGCATCGACACATCGGAAGTAGTAGGCAATCCAAACGCCACAATTCAAAAAATGCAGCAAGTCCGCCGAGCAGCACTAGCTCCGGCGAACCCCTCGGCTCAAGACCGTGCTGTAGCAGCGACCGCCACAAAGCTTGAACAGAATGCTCGAGCAGAGTTGTCTGAAAGAAGACGCGAAGGCGGACAAGAAGACAGCTCGTCAGCCTCGCCCTACGATAGTTCCGAAACAAACCATGAAGCGTCACGAGGCCTGCTCATGAGTTTGGTCGCATAAATCCACCGGACGCGATTGAACAACTCTCCCGCTTCTTCCGCCAGATCTGGTCGACCCAAATCGCACAACATGCTCCCTTGAGCGATGGCAAGAGGCTGCTGTATACGCAGTCCGTATTCCCAGTGTAATACTATGGACACGGCGAAATCGCAAACGGATAGGCAGCGCTTTTTACCGCGTCCACATGCATCACAATATCAGAGACGTTCGGCGAGTCGCTCTGCGGCGCGAGAACCTGCTTGCGAACATAGCACATGTACTCCGGCATGCTACCCGGCACATCCTTGACTCGATCCACAGTCGCCACGATATCCGCCACATCAACAGTCAGCGAACCGTCCGCATCGCCCCATCGCAGCGTAGCCAAGGAGAGATCCGAAGATCCGCTGGAACACGCGAACTCGTCGCCAGCGCAGAACGCGGGCAATTGCGAAACCCGATAGACAGAATCCGGAACGACCGCGCTACCAGTGATATGCAAAGGAAGACCACCAAAAGTACCCGCCCAGTCAGCGTATTCAGGTACGCACCCCAAAGTCGCACAGGCGTAGTAAGATCCCACCGCAGCAGAGTCCAGACACCGAGTCACGGGTTTGCCCCCGAGATCTCGAATAAGATTCACGAAGCGATACCCGCCTTCATAGGCGCTGAAGTCAGGCGATTCAGCAGGAACGAAACCCGTCACCTTGTGCAACGAAGTCAATTCAACACGCAGAGCAGTCGCAACGCCCAGACCATTGTAAGGAATGATTAGCGAAATGACCCGATCCTTATCAACGGACGTCTCCAGCGCTAGAAGCGCAGGCGGAACAACTTCGCACGCATCGGGAACGCCATTACCATTGTCGTCTGGTTCACCTCCCCCGATATCGCATCCGTCAGGTACCCCGTTGAAATTGCAGTCGCCGCAACCAAGGTCACCTGAGCATTCCGCGATGTCGCACGCATCAGGAATCCCGTTGCTAGCCCAAAACGCGCTGTCGCAATCTGGATCCGTTTCGTCTGGGTTCCCGTTGTCGTTGCAGTCTAGGAAAGATTCGAACGCACCTATATCGACAACCGCAGCGTAATTCGGCAGATCGTCAACACCCGTATCGATAGTATCCAAATCATCGATAAACCTCGGCACACCGCCAAGATCAAGAGGCGTTCGTTCGCCGACGTCCATGTCGTCATCGAGATCAGCAAGATCCGCCGGCACCGCCATATTGTCGCCAGCGTCAACGCACGGCGAGTTACTCGGCAACCCCAGGTCGCCGAAATCATCGTTCGCCCCCTCGTCAAGTCCAAGAGTCGCAGGATCGTCGCCCCATCCGTCACCCCCGTCCGATGGAAAACGTGCGAACATCGGATCAAGGTCAATATTCCCGCCACCATCGACATTGCCTACAGACAACCCGCCGTCCACAACACTGAAGGAAACGATCGCGTCCTCGATCTCTCTAGGTTCGTTGCCCCAGAGGATCGAGTTCGTAACCGTCGGCATGTTCAACGAATCGCCAACGATCGCGCCGCTCCAGTACCGAGAAACGTTGTTCGCAATGGAGCAATTCGTCACCCTCGCGGGACTATCCGACGTGTACATCGCGGCCCCGACTAAGGCAGTATTGCCAACGAATGCGCAGTTGGTCACGCTAGGACCAGGCATAACAGTCAGATTACGGGAGTACAAAGCTCCACCAGAACTTGCGGAGTTGCGAAGGAAAAAGCTGTTCGAGATGATGGATTCAGAGGAAAAGTCCAATATCGCGCCACCGCTACCGCTACCGGAAGTCACGGCATTATCGATAAACGTGCAATCGCGGATGACCGGCGAACTGTTCGAATTGTAAAATGCGCCGCCGCTACGGTAAGCAACGTTCCCCGAAAATAGGCAATCGGTCACAGTGGGACTGCTGAAACCGTTATTGATCGCTCCACCCTTCCCACCAAAGCCGAAGTCGCCAATGTAAGCTTCGTTATCCTCAAACCTACAGCCAGTCAAAGTCGGATTGCTATTTGTCCTGCTGCTGCTCATAGCCCCGCCGCTTCGGGCAGAATTCCCACGAAAGATCGTGCCCACGACGATCGGACTGCTGCCGTCGTAGTTGTCCATCCCCCCACCCCGATTCATGGCAGTGTTACCTTCAAAAAGGCAATCTGTCAGGATTGGGCTGCTCTTGTGCCCGTTCGACATCCCGCCACCCTCCGTCCCGCTCACGAAATCGGTACCCAGATCGTTCGCAGCGGTATTCCCCAAGAACGAGCATCGCAACAACGTAGGACTGCTTCCTTCAAAGTTCGTCATCCCGCCACCAGCTCCGCCCTGACCGCCTTCAC
>JAJDDZ010000128.1 GCA_029260025.1 Phycisphaerae bacterium
GTGACATACCTTTGAATCTGCGGGCGACGCTGCGATCCTAGGGCTGGTCTGTTGTCATTTGTCGATGGATGTGGTACCACCCGCCCACCTCGATGCGATGATCGGGGTTGTTGCGGAGAGCTATTGAGGTTCTTCCGCGATGATTCAAATACAAGAAACATCAACCAGGGAAACAGCAAGAATCATGGACCGAACACTGATTATTCTCAAGCCGGATACGATTCAACGAGGCCTGATTGGGCAAGTACTTCAGCGATTTGAACAAAAGGGGTTGTCGCTGGGTGCGATGAAGCTGATGCAGATTCCTCGCGATTTGGCGGAACGACACTATGCTCCGCACAAAGGCAAGCCATTTTATCCCGGTCTGATCGACTACATCACGTCTGGTCCGGTTGTCGTGCTTGTTCTGCAAGGGACGCGCTGTATCGAAATCTCGCGGACGCTCATGGGTAAGACGTTTGGGTTTGAGGCAGCGCCTGGAACGATTCGCGGCGACTTCGGAGCCTCACGGTCCTACAACCTTGTTCATGGTAGTGATTCACCGGAATCTGCCGCGACCGAGATCGCGCTTTACTTCAGTGATGACGAATTGCTTGACTATTCGCTCGCGTCGAGTGATTGGGTCTATCCCAAGGATGACTCGTAGGGGGCGCATAGCGTTCACGTGGAATGCGACAGGCTGTTAGGCGATCGGTATGCCCGCGAAGATGATTCCGTATGAGTTTGCGCGGCGCGATGAGCGTGAGATGAACGCTCGCGCGGATGCGCTTGGCGCTGAGATGAATCGTCGGCGCAGTTGTCGCTATTTTAGCGATGAGCCCGTTCCGCGCGAGCTACTTGAGAAGGTCATCGCCATTGCCCACTCTGCACCCAGCGGCGCGAACCGCAAAGCTTGGCGGTTTGTGGTCGTGGATGACGCGAAGATCAAGCATGAGATTCGTCTCGCTGCGGAACAGGAAGAGCGCGAGAGCTACGGTCATCGGATGCCGCAGGCTTGGCTTGAAGCGCTGGAACCGATCGGGACGGATGCCCACAAGCCGTTTCTTGAGATCGCGCCGTTTCTGGTTGTGATGTTTCGGATCGACTGGGAAGAGATCGACGGGAAGCGGCATCCGAACTACTACCCCCACGAATCCGCCGGGATCGCAGCCGGGTTTTTCATTATGGCTTGTCAGCAGGTCGGGCTTTGCACCCTGACGCACACGCCGAGTCCGATGGGGTTCATGCGCGAGATTCTGGGTCGTCCGGTGAACGAGAAGCCGTTTCTGTTGATGCCGGTTGGGTATCCTGCGAAGGACTGCACCGTCCCTGACCTGGCCAAAAAGCCGCTTTCCGATGCCCTCCAGTCGAACGCTGACTAAGTTCAGCCGTACGTATGTTGGGCGTTGACACAAGCGAGCTGGGTTTCTACGGTGGCCTCTTGGTTGATCTGGAAGGCTGAATCTCTCGCCGATGGAGTTGGAGAACTTGACGACTGAACAATTACAACGAACGCCGCTCTACGACACGCACGTCGCTTTTGGTGCGAAGATGGTTCCGTTCGCGGGGTGGGAAATGCCAATTCAGTTCGCGGGGATCACGGATGAACACAACCACACACGTACTTCGTGCAGCGTCTTTGATGTTTCGCACATGGGGCGTTTGAAATTGACAGGCGGCGGTTGCGAGGCTTTCTTGGATCGACTTTGCACTCGAAAGCTTGCCGGGGCAGAGGTTGGTCGGTCGTATTACTCGCATATCTGTCGCGAGGACGGCGGGATCCTCGACGACGTGATCGTCTCGCGTTTTGAGGAGCATTGGGGGATCGTTTGTAACGGGTCAAACCGCGACAAAATCGTTGAGTGGATTGAAAAGCAACGGGCGGGCAGCGACGTTTTGCTTACTGACCAGACGACTGCCACTGCGATGATCGCCTGTCAGGGCCCAAAGACGATGGAAATCGCCGAGCAACTGGGCGGTGGCGACATCTCGTCGATGAAGAGATACCGATTCGCCGTCCGCAAGATCGGTCCGATTGCGATTACGATCGACCGCTGCGGGTATACCGGCGAGGATGGCGTGGAGGTCGTGGTACCTGCTGGGCTGGTCGGGATGCTTGTACCCAAACTTCTGGGAACGAAAAAAACACCTCATCCGATCGTTCGACCAGCTGGGCTGGGTTCGCGAGATACGCTTCGCATCGAGGCTTCCATGCCCCTCTATGGGCATGAGTTGTCTGAGGATTGGGATTCGCTGACGGCTGGTCAGAGCTGGTGTGTGGACCTGTCGAAAGAATTCATTGGTTCTGGCGCCATGCGGCAGGTCAAGGAGCAGGATGTTCCGCGCCGATTGGTTGGCCTTGAGCTAGAGGGGCGGCGGATCGCTCGCCAGCACGCATCCATATTTCGGGACGGCGAGGCGATTGGCGAGGTCACCAGCGGGACGCTCAGTCCGACGCTGGGCAAAAGCATCGCGATGGGATTTGTCCCAGCTGAAGCGTCAGGTGTGGGATTGACGTTGGAAGTTACGGTCGGAAGTAAGCGTGCCGGGGCGACGGTTGTGAAGCTGCCGTTTTACAAACGGGGTTAATCCCGTTAGATAATCGGCAGCCCGGGCCCCCGGCGCGGTGCGCTTATGAAGCGTGAGACGGATCACGGCGAGGTTTTCGCCACAATTGATATTCTGAGAGGATCGATGAACGTACCCGCTGATCGAAAATACGCCGAAACGCACGAATGGTTCCTGGTTGAGCAAGGGGTGGTCACGATGGGGATCACCCAATACGCGGCCGACGAGCTAACAGACATTACTTATGTTGAGCTTCCCGAGGTTGGCACGACGCTTGCGATGGGAGACGCCGTTGGCGAGGTCGAGTCCGTAAAAGCGACTTCTGAGATCTTCACAGCCGTTTCCGGGACGATTACTGAGGTAAACGTCGCGCTGGCTGATCATCCTGAGCTCCTGAACGACGACGCGTTCGAGGAGGGCTGGATCGTCAGGATTGCTGCGGATAATGAACAGCAGCTTCAGTCGCTTATGACAAGCGACGAATACACGTCCTTCGTCAATAACAGCTGATTTTTCCTGCCCACTCGTTCCCGTTTCGGGGCTTGTAACCAAATCTCCGCCCGATAACCGCCGATATACCTGCGAGGTTTGAGACTGAGGGCATCGTTGCGCTCGGCTTGCGCCGTAAGATGTTTATTGGAATAGGTTAACCGTGCTTCCGCTGCTCGCTCGACATCTCATTTTGCCGCTTCATGAGCGCCTACTTGGAAGGCGGACGCTTTCAGCTGCTTCTGAGCTTGAATGGTCGCAATGGAACTCGCCGAGCGAGGTTGCGGCGCTTCAGCGGCAGAAGCTTGGGGCGATTCTGTCCCACGCCAGGACCCAAACGTCGTTCTATAAGAAGCGACTGGCGGACGCGGGTGTTGATCTGAAGTGCGATGATCCGTTCGAGATTCTCCGGGCCATACCCCTTCTGGGCAAGTCGACGATTCGGGCGTCAATTTCGGAGATGCTGTGGGATGAAGTCCCTGGGGGGCTCTTTGAATACAACACAGGTGGATCGACGGGTGAGCCGCTTACGTTTTATACCGATCGTCGTCGGCAGGCGTGCGACCAGGCTGCTCGTATTCGGACACACCGCTGGTTCGGCGTTCACCCGGGCGATCGCGAGCTCTACCTATGGGGTTCGCCTATCGAAGCGAGTCGGACGGACAGGTTGAAGCGTTTTCGGGATGGGTTGTTCAACCACTTACTTCTGGATGCGTTTCATATGTCGCCGGGGCGGATTGATGAGTATCTTTCCCGGTGGAATCGCT
>JAJDDZ010000129.1 GCA_029260025.1 Phycisphaerae bacterium
CAGCATGTGCCCGCCCCGAAGAAGTGAGCGGACGCCGAATCATCAGCCCGCAAGGTTCGTAAGTTGGGTCATCAACCCAAGACCTAAGGCCTACTCGCAATAGCCGCTGCCAGCGTGTTCACGAAGTTGGGCACGACCTTATCCACCGCGATTCGCTCGGCGTGATCGAAGAGCGTCGTCAGGCAGACGGCTGGGGCAGCGTCTGCTTCGACGCCCCAGTATTTTCGCGTCGTCAAAAAGACGCTAATCGGCTCGGTCTCGTAGGTACTGCTTCGGACTTCGTACGTTGTCGTTCGTGATTTGACCTCGACGTAAGCCTGCAGGTCGCACTCGGGTGAGAGCGCGATTCCAAAGTAGGGCTGAGCGTCGATGATGTTGAGTGCGTCGTCGCCGAAGAGAAAACTGGTCGCGGGGTTCTCGCCCCAGATGGTCTCTGCGACAAGCTGGTCGTGGTTCCCGCGATATTGAAGATCAAACCCGAAGATCAACTCAAGGTGATCGTAAACCAGATCACTGAAGGTCAGGTGATACGGCGCTTGGGTGAGGATGAGATTTCCGAACTTGCGGACGTCGTCGATGCTGTCTGGGGCGAAATGCCCAAACCGCAGACTCCCCCGATCGACGCGGACCCACCGCCTAGACCCCTGCCCGTCGTTTTCCTCTTCGAGCATGAGCGTATTGGCATCGCGACATCGCAATTTGCGCAGCGAGGGATACTCTTTGCGGAGTCGGTCAAAAAAGTGGAGCACAGCCTCACGATCGAGGTCGCCCTCAACTTTGAGAAACAATCGGCAGTTGATATAAAAGTCGTCGCTGACTGCGCCGAGATGGATGCTCATATCCCTAAAGCTCCCAGGATGGATTCAGGACCGTCATTACCATTATGGCGGATCATTGACGATTTTTCAACCGAAATTGCTCACGGGTTTTTACGAAGTTGTCGCCCGCCCGCTCTCCTGGGGGTTGCCAACGTCGCCCGTAGCTGAAAAGATAGGATTGTCCGACCTGAACGGGCGCTTCATTTTGATACAACATGATGACATTGGCAAAGGAGCACGCGGTGGCGACCAACACAGTTTATCCGTCAATTCTAATGTTTGGGTGTCCCGGGTCGGGAAAAGGAACCCAGGGCGTCGTCGTCGGGCAGCTCCCGAACCTGGTCCATCTCGCCATGGGCGACATCTTCCGCGGACTCGATAAGACGTCAGATATCGGCAAGGAATTCGTCTCCTATTCATCCAAAGGACAGCTCGTCCCAGATGAACTGACGATCCGAGTCTTTCGACATCATGTGGACGCACTGATCGAAGCGGGCAAAATCGACCTCGCCTACCACACGCTCATTCTCGACGGAATACCCCGAACAACGCAGCAGGTCGAACTACTGGCCGACGTCATCGACGTAAGATCCATCATCCACCTGATGATTGACGACAAAGACGCCCTCATCGCACGACTCTCCAAACGCGCCAAAACCTCAGGTCGGCCCGACGACGCCGACGTCAAGGTCATCGAAAACCGAATCGAAGTCTACGAACGCGAAACACACCCCGTGCTCGATGCGTACCCCAAAAAGCTCATCGCCCGTGTCAACGCAGACCAACCGCCGCTCGCGGTGCTCCGCGACATCGCCAACTGCCTCGTGGGCGTCGTGTCCTCAAGGATTTGATGTCAACCAAGACGGACAACAAGACGCCCGCACCGACCTGGTCGCCAGACGTCTTGCGCGACTTCGCCGCGGCGTTCGACCCGAAACTCGAAGCGCTTCTCTCGAAAAAGACCGACATCCCCTCTCGCCTCAAAGATGCGATGACCTACGCACTGCTCGCGCCCGGAAAACGCATGAGACCCTATCTCGCGACGCAATGTTGTCAGCTCGCTGGAAAGACCGCCGGCCAAGCCTTCGCAGCCGCAGCTGCCATCGAATGCGTCCACTGCTTTAGCTTGGTCCACGACGACCTGCCCGCCATGGACGACGACGACCTCCGCCGAGGTAGACCCACCACGCACAAACAATTCGACGAAGCGACCGCCATCCTCGTCGGTGACGCTCTTTTGGCACTGGCCTTCGAAATCCTTGCAACGGGTTCTCCAAAAGAGGCGAACCTGGGGCAAATGGTCCAAGTTCTCGCCGAATCGACCGGAGCGACCGGAATGATCGGCGGACAAGCTGCCGACCTCGCCGGACAAGATCAACCACCTTCAATCGAGAAAACCCAATACATCCATCAGCGAAAAACAGGATGCCTTTTTTCCGCAGCCGCCAAGCTCGGCGCACTCGCCGCAGGCGCTCCCGACGCCGCCATCGAGGCGATGGGCCGATTCGGTTTGCAACTAGGCCTGGCCTTCCAAATAGCGGATGATTTATTGGACGTTACCGCCAGCACTGACCAAATGGGCAAAGCAACAAGTAAAGACGCCACCGCGGGAAAACAAACCTATCCCGCATGCGTAGGAATAGAAGAGAGCAAGATCGCCGCCGAACGGGCTGCAAAACAAGCAATAGACGCCCTTTCATCCTTTGGACCAGGCGCCGCAGACCTGCAAGCTCTCGCAAAATACGCTATTTCTCGCAATTATTGAAAGCAGCAGGCGTGCTTCGCACCGATCTGTTTGATATGATACTCAGGTGTCGGAAAAACCGCGGACAAAGCCGACCATCACCGACGCCCCGGAGTCCTGAATGAGCTTGCTGGAAAAGATCAACTCACCCGAAGACCTCAAAGCACTACCGGTCTCAATGCTACCCCAGCTCGCCGCCGACATCCGAGAACGAATCATCCAAGTCGTCGGCGACGGCGGAGGCCACCTCACCAGCAACCTCGGCGTCACCGAACTCACCATCGCGATGCACCGCGTCTTCGACTTCTCAACCGACCGACTACTCTGGGACGTAGGACACCAATGCTACCCCCATAAACTCATCACCGGTCGAAACGCGCGCTTCGACACACTCCGCAAACCCGGCGGCGTTAGCGGATTTCCCAACACCCTCGAAAGCGAGTACGACCTGTTCAACGTCGGACACGCCGGAACCGCCATCGCAACCGCAGTCGGCATGGCACGCGGCGACGAAGCCGCAGGGCGCGACAACCACGTCGTCGCCGTGGTCGGTGATTCAAGCATCGTCAACGGAGTCGCCTTCGAAGGACTCAACCAGGCCGGAACGCTCAAACGACAGTTCCTCGTCATCCTCAACGACAACGAATGGGGCATTTCGCCAAGTCAGGGAGCAATGGCTGAGTACCTCGCCAAGTTCCGCGCAAGCAACTTCTACGAAGATGTCAAAGAAAAAACAAAACAAGTTCTGCCAAAGCTCCCACTTCTGGGAAAACCCGTCTTCGACATGATCGCTCATCTTAAAGAGGGCATCAAAGCAACCATGTCGCCCGGACAGGTTTTCGAAGCGATGAACCTGCAATACGTCGGACCCGTCGATGGCCACGACACCCAGCACCTCATCGAAGTCCTCGAAATGGTCAAAGAAGCACACCACCCGGTATTGCTTCACGTTCACACGATCAAGGGCAAGGGATGCGACTGGGCCAAGGCTGAACCCGGCAAATACCACAGCCCCAAACCCTTCAACGTCAAAGACGGAAAAGTCCGCGTCGCGTCCAGCAGCGGAAAAAGCTGGACAACCGCCTTCGCTGACAGCTTGATTGGGCTAGCAGAAAAAGACGAACGCATCTTCGCCATGTCCGCAGGTATGCTCGACGGAACCGGACTCAACCTCTTCCAGGAGAGATTCCCGGATCGCTGCCGCGACATCGGCATCGCGGAAAGCTGCCTCGTAGACATGGCCGCCGGAATGGCCAAAGCTGGTCGCCGACCGGTCGCAGCCATCTACTCGACGTTCCTCCAGCGAGCCTTCGACCAAATCTTCCAGGAAGTCTCGCTGCAAGGACTCCCCGTTATGTTCTGTATGGACCGCGCCGGACTCGTGGGCGGCGATGGACCCGTACACCACGGATTTCTCGACATCACCTACCTGCGCGGACTCCCAAACATGACCGTCATGTCCCCCATGGACGAGCCCGAACTCCGGGCAGCTATGACCCTGGGACTTACGCTCGACCATAGTTGCGCCATCCGCTACCCGCGCGACGCCGTCCCCGAACCACAAGAAAACTGTCCCCCTTTTGAAATCGGAGAATCAAGACGACTCCGCGAAGGCGAAGACGCAACCATCCTCGCCTACGGGACGATGGTCCAAAATGCCCTGGACGCAGCCGAGCTTCTGTCGGGCATGGATATCGACGCGGGCGTCGTCAACGCAAGATTCGCAAAACCCATCGACCGCGACATGGTCGAGCAAGCCTTCGCCAACGGAAAACCAGTCGTCACCGTCGAAGACCACTCCGTCTCCGGCGGGTTCGGGTCAGCCATTCTAGAAACCGCCCAAGAAATGAAGCTCCCAGCGACCGCCATGACCCGACTGGGCATCCCCTCAGACCGCTTCGTCGCACACGGATCACGCACCGGACAGCTTTCCGAATGCGGACTCAGCGCCGCAGGAATCGCGGCGGCTGTTCAACAACTTCTCGAATCACGCACCGGAAAGATCCTCCGCCGCGTTGACACCCCGACAAATGCGATATACTCCGACTAGGATGTAGGGCGGGCACTGTCCGCCGTCTTTCTTTTGTCTTACTGAATTCGCTTTTCCGAATTCCCATGCGAGCCTGACAGGTGTCGAACGCAAGAAACAAACGCATTTTCCTACTCGGCAACCCTGACAAAACTGAAGCGCTCGAAGCATTTCGCGACTTGGAAACTTTCGCCAAAGAAAACGCCACACTCGTTGGCTCTAACCTCGAAAATGACGCGAGCGAAGCCACCCCCGAAAACACCGACCGAATCATCCTGCTCGGCGGCGACGGCACGCTCATCGGCGTCGCTCGCTCGATGGGCGAAAACCAAATCCCCATCATCGGCGTAAACGTCGGCAAACTGGGATTCCTCGCAGAATTCCTAGTCGATGAACTCAAACAAACGTTCGCACAAGCGATCGGCGACGAAGACTTGGTCAGTCACCGCGCCATGCTCGACGTCACCGTCTCACGCAACGGCAATCAACCAGACCGATGCATCGCCGTCAACGACTGCGTCATCCGCGCCGGCGAACCGTTCCGAATGATCGACCTGGGACTTTCCGTAAACGACTCACCCATGACCCACATCGTCGGCGACGGTTTGATCGTCTCCACCCCCAGCGGATCAACCGCCCACAACCTCTCCGCCGGCGGACCCATCGTCCAACCCGGCGTCGATGCCATAGTCTTGACCCCGCTCGCACCTCATTCACTCACTCACAAACCCCTCGTCGTCGAGCGCTCGTCCACGATCGACATCGTCGCCGAACGCGTCAACGACGGAACCACCGTGATCCTCGATGGACAAGTCGCCTTCCCCATGGGCCCCGGCGACCGAGTCGCCATCCGCCGTTACCACAAAGACTTCCTCATCGTGAGAAACCCCCTCCACCCCCAATGGCACAACCTTACCGCAAAGTTGCACTGGGGCAGATCGCCAAACTACGAAGAGTAGCCAGCAAGGCATTTTTCACCCGCCGCGACCAACTCTTATCTCCCCACCGCTTCAAACTTGACACCACCCCCCACTCGAAGAAAGTAACTCCCGATGGCTACCAAACAGTCGGGCATGGCGCTCGAAAACGAACTATCCAACATGATCGCCGATACGTTCGACGACATGACCGTAACAGTCGAGCACAGCGACCGATGGAATCGCATGTGCGTGACCTTTACATGGAAAGGGTTCAAAGGCTTGCTCACTGAAGAGCGGTTCCAAAGACTCACCGCCGTCATCCCCGAAGACTTTCGCAAGGACCGCATGAAGGGATTCGTCTGGCTGGAATTAATCCCCGGCGAAAAACTCGATGACGCTCTAAAGTCGCCGCGCAGCGAAGACGTCGCAGACCACGAAGGCAAAATCTTCGCCTCCCTTGAAAAAACGAACTTCTTCGAAGCACTCACCGAAGCCCTCGACGGCGACCCATTGAAAAACTGCCCCGGCGATTTCTCCAAGACCGCTAGCGTTCTCAAACAGAAAAAAATCACCCCAAAGAAAATCGTCGAAGCAAAACTCGTCTTCATCCGCCGCGGCGCCTACTGCGACTGCCAGGTCATCACGACCATCCGCGGCGAGCTGCAAAAAGCACACGGAACCGAAACCTAAAACACTTGCCGGCTACACCAAATGGGTCGGGTGCAACCGGCACAAATTCGGCTACCCCAGAGACCAAACGGGTGCCACTGGCGGCTTGCCCGCCAGTGTCCAACGCTCTTGAATGAGAATCGCTAAGCAATAGACCCGCCATGTTCTCTTACAAAACAAAATCTACCGACGGATCAGCAAGACAAGGAACCTTCGCCACCCCCCACGGTGTGGTCGATACCCCCGTCTTCATGCCAGTGGGAACCGCAGGAACCGTCAAAGGCGTCACCCCCGATCAGCTCAAAAAAACCGGCGCTCAAATGATCCTCGCCAATACCTATCACCTCCAACTTCGCCCCAGCGCCGAAGTCGTCCGCGACCTCGGCGGACTCCACAAGTTCATGGGGTGGCATGGCCCGATCCTAACCGACAGTGGCGGCTACCAAGTCTTCTCACTCGCGGGGATCAACAAGATCACCGACGCCGGCGTTGAGTTCCGATCCCACATTGACGGCAAGATGATGTTCCTCGACCCAAAAACCGCCACCGACGTACAAAGCAAACTCGGCGCAGACGTCATCA
>JAJDDZ010000130.1 GCA_029260025.1 Phycisphaerae bacterium
GCGTTGGCGATGGCGGCACGGGAGATGGGGTCTTGTCGGATCCCATCGGCGGTCAGAACATTGGCTCCTGTTCGGACGGCGCCAGCGTTCGTGTTCGCTTTGCCCGTTTCCCTGGCGACTGCAAGCTCATTCTCACGGACCTCCTTGAGTTTATTGATGTCCTTGATTGTCGGGAGTGTTCCTGCATTGAGTTTATTGAAAAGCGCCTCCATCGCCTCGGAGTATTTTGTACGGAATTCGACGCGTCTAAGCGGCGGTCCGTCTGGGAAGGCTTCGGGTACTAGTGGTTCATAGTTCGACAATGTGCTCGCAGCCGCGAGCACCTTCTCGAAATCACCTTGAATCTGGTCGATTCGCTCCTGCTCGGCGTTGATCGAGTCCTGATTCACTTGGCCGGACTGCAGCGAATCGAGGTTGCGGTAGGTTCCGGCAGCATCATCCATGGCCTTCTTGACTGCCGGCATGCCCTGCCAGCCTGTTACGCCAAGCGCCCCGCCGCCTAGGGCGCCGAGGATGCAGATAATAAAAAACGAATATCGTTTCAAAAGGTCCATGGTGAGTATCTTTCAGTGTTGTTTTCCGCCGTCTTACGGTTTCCGCGATGACCGCGGTTCGATTATGAACGGGCGTTCGCAGCTATCCATCTTTCTCTTCGGATTCGTTCCGGTCATCGACGTTCGGGAGTTCATCGAGGATCACGCTCGTCCAGATTTCGAATCTCCAATCGGTATCCATTGGTTCACCAGTTATGGTGTCTCTTGATTGAGGCTGAATGCCAGTGGGTGAATTCTGTCTCGCTCCTCCTCGCCCGCCGCCTCGACCTGATGAAGGCGATGTGTCAGCGATGACCTTTTCGCCGGAGAGCAGGATGAAATGGTCAAAATAGAACCCGGTGCCGGGAGCGCGTCCGTTCTTTCGAAGAGCGGCCACAAAGGAGTCACGCACATATGCAGCGCCACCTGCGTTCGGGCTTTGGCAGCGTATCTTGACCAAAATACCCGGCAGTTCGTCCGCCTCGTCAATACTGTGGCTATTGATGGGGTCAGGTACGACGATGACACTTGTCCAGTCGTAACCACGGATGTTTGGCTCGAAGCCCATGTCAATGCCAGTGATCACGACCTTCTTTCGTTCGCCGCGCGGTTCCGCCTTCCCTTCGGCGACGACAGTCCTGACTTCTTCGGGGGTTTGGGCCTGGGCTAATTCTCCTCCCTCCTGCGGAACGGCTTCGTGGATGGTTCTCAGGATGCGCGGAATCAACCGCTTGTTTTCTTGAAGTTGAATTAAGTTCTCGGTCTGGGCTCTTTCGTCAGCCCCTTGTCCGGTAAGCTTGGAGAGCTGGCTCTTGAGATTCTGTCCGGCGCGGAGAATCTGTACCGCCCTTGCTCGCGGTCCAAGGGAGGGTGACGGACCGTCGTCGATGATATCCGCTGCTTGGGTATCGCTGACCTCGACATTTGTCGCATCGACGGAGCTTGCCGCAAGGGCTCGCATGTCAGCGGTTTGTCTGAACCAGACGAGTCCGCCGGCAATGAGCAGGCAGGCTGCTGCGGCGCCAAACGCTGGGCGTTTCTTTCGCCAAACAATCTGCTTTGCGATTTCGGTGGGGAGTAAGTTTGTCTGTACCTTCGCCTGATCTAACCCTTGTATCGCTAGCCCAAAAGCGGCCCCGAAGCTAAGAATATGTTCCTTGAGAAGGTCGGATGTCTGGCCTGTTGCACTGGAGAAAGCGGCTGGTTGTTCGACTGGGATGTCGAGGTTTTGCTGCAAATATTTTCGTAAGTTTGGGAGCAGGAATGCGTCGCCAAAGACGACGAGCTTTTGAATTTCTGCATCGCGGTGGGTCGATGAATAATAACCAACTGACCGCTGTAGTTCTTGGACGAGGTCAGCGAAGATGGGTCGCATCGCTTGAAAAATCTGGCGGGCATACTTGCTTGACTCCGCTGTTTTCTTGAGTGCTTCAGCTTTGGCAAACGAGAGCTTGAAGGACTTGACGAGTGCTTCGGTAAAGGAGTTTCCGCCGATGGGGATGGTTCGCGTCCAGAAGCTGTCTTTGGTCGCGATGATGGCGTCGGTGTTTTCGGCCCCGATGTCCAACAGTATCGTGGTGTCATCAGCGAGAAGACCGTCAAAGTGGGCGGCGTTGTAAACAGCTAGCGGTCCCGACTGGACACCGATTGGTTCGATGGCTGCCTGCTCAAAGTGAAGCAGATGCTCGCGAACCAGCTCGCGCTTCATGGCAAAAATTCCTACCTCAAGGTCGGGAGCACCTTCCTCCTGGAAGGTCTGGTAGTCCCAAATAACTTCGTCCATGTCGAATGGGATCTGCTGGTCCGCTTCGTATCTGACAATGTCTGGGATTCGCTTTGGAGCGACCGGCGGTAGCTTGGTGAATCTCGCGAGGGTCTGCTGTCCCGGTACCCCCACAAAGACTACATCTTTTGACAGGTCGTTTCTCGACAGGAACTTCTCTAGGGCAGCGGCGATCAGGGCGTGGCGATCGGCGTCTGGTTGAGACAGAATTTTCGCATGTTCGATGTAGTCGTGGCCAATGATTTCGACCTTGCCGTCACCCACTGGGCGCAGCTTGATCGCCTTCAGTGCGCTCCGTCCTAAATCGACTCCCCAGACGGCTTGTAAGCTCGCCATGGACTATTCCTCCGCTTTTGTCTTCCTCTTGTAGTCACCCGCCTCGGGGACAACGCCCCGGGGTTACACTACGGCTGCGAATCTGATACATTTCGCAGCATGGCTGGGAAGTATCGTTTGGTGACTCTTGGCTGTAAAGTCAATCAATACGAGTCACAGCAAATCCGCGAACTCATCGAGTCTTTCGGGCTGGTCCCGGGGTGCGAGGGCGACCACCTGGATCTCGCTGTGGTCAACACTTGCGCGGTCACTTCGGAAGCAGGACGGAAAAACCGCCAAGCAATCCGCCGACTCACCCGTAGTGGGCAAACGCCGGTAATCGTAGTGGGTTGTGGCGCTTCCGCGGATGCCAATCGAATTCGAGAGCTTCCCGGGGTTGCAGCTGTTCTCGGGCACGACGTTGATGTCAACGCCGAGATACGCGGGATTCTGTCCGGTCGCAACGCCCGGAACTTGTCTGGCGTGAGCGATACACTGGCATCACGCGTGAATTTCACAGGCGAGCCTCAGAAGGTCGTGGGGAATGAAGTATTGATAAATCCGGGGGGCGCGACAGCCAATCGGTCATCAACGCAGCCACTTACTCCTTCGTCGCCGCTGCCAATTCTTTCCTCCTCGCTTCCTGTTGTCAAGGCTGAGGCGTCGGAAATCGGGAGAATCGATGGGTTCGCTGGTCATCAGCGGGCGTTTCTGAAAGTGCAGGACGGGTGTGACGCCTTTTGCACCTACTGCATTATCCCGCAGCTACGCCCCACGCTTCGCTCAAAAAGCATTGACGCCGCGGTTTCTGAGGCCCGGTCGTTGGTTGAGGCGGGACATCGGGAAATCATTCTGACGGGAATATTTCTCGGAGCGTTCGGGCGGACCACGGCGATCCGTAAGCGGTTTGATCGGGGAGTTTCGTCTCTAGCGACCCTTGTTCGGTCGATCGCGAGGATTGACGGTCTTGAGCGGCTGAGGCTTTCTAGTTTAGAGCCAGGGGATGTTGACCGAGCCCTCCTAGAGGTCCTCGTTTCCGAGAAGGCCTGTGTACCTCATCTGCATCTTCCGCTACAGGCGGGGAGTCCAAATGTCCTACGACGGATGAATCGGCAGTATACACAGGAGAATTTCATCGAGATGGTCGATCGGGTTCGTAATTCGCTGGACCGACCAGCCATCTCGACAGACATTCTCGTCGGGTTTCCGGGCGAAACGGAGGCCGACTTCGCTGAGACACTTGCGGTGGCACGTGACAGCGAATTCTGCAAGATTCACGCATTCCCGTTCAGCTCACGCGATGGAACTGCAGCCGCGAAATGGAGGGATCAGTTTGTCCCGCGTGACATCGCCCGAGAAAGACTCACGAGGCTGCGTGACTTGGAACAAGAGATGTCGGTTCGGTTTCGGCTAGAGTTTCTAGGTGAGGTCGAGCGAGTTATCGTGGAGGGCGGGAGCGATTCAGATAGGTCGGCCGGGGGGGCTGACCGCATTTGTCACGGGCGGGCGGATCGATACTTCGATATTCACTTCGATGCGAGCGATGCAGTTCAGTCAGGCGACGTTGTCACGGTACGCATTGATCGGGTGACGCCATCGCGAACCCATGGGACATTGATTCCACGCGACGGCGGGGGTTTCTCTCATCCCGTGCTTCTCTCGAACGAGGAAGGCTCGGGGGTCTCCCGCTAGTTTTCCTTGATGCTTTCCGCCATCTGAACTAGCTTGGCAAGCGAGTCGGCCGCCATTTTCGTCATGACGTGCGCGCGGTGTGCTTCGACCGTCTTGGGGCTGATGTCGAGGTCAGCGGCGATGCGTTTGTTGGGGTGGCCCGCGACGACGAGTTGCATGACTTCCTTTTCTCGGGGGGTTAGTTTCGAAACTTTTCGGACGACTTCGTCATGATGCCCCCGTTGCGTCCGCGTCCTGAGGTCTAGCTCGATTGCATGACGAATGCGTTCGAGCAAATGCTGGTCATCAAACGGTTTCTCGATGAAATCGAGCGCACCGCTTCGAAAGGCGCGAACCGCTGTTGGTACATCGGCGTGTCCAGTAATAATGATGACAGGCAAGAAACACCCCTTGGACTCGACTTCTTCCAGAAGTTCTACGCCTGTTTTTCCGGGGAGTCGTACGTCTAAGACCAAGCACCCAGCGTCCTCGAAGTTGTCGTTAGCGAGGAACTCGTCCGCGGATCCGTAAATCTGAACCCTCATTCCCGCAAGCTCGAGCATCCATTTGAGGGAATCTCGAACAGCCGGGTCGTCATCGACGATGCGTATAAGGGCGTCGGTTGTCATGAGTCTTCCTTTCCTTCATTGCAGGGAAGTGTAAATGAGAAGGTCGCTCCCCCAGATTCGTTATTGCGTGCTGTCAAGAGCCCGCCGTGTTGTTCGATGATCGAGCGGCTGATCGACAACCCCATACCCAGACCATCTTTCTTAGTGGTGTGAAATTGGTTGAATATATTCTGTTGTGAGTCGCCGTTCAGTCCATGTCCGCGGTCGGTGACAGACACTCGTATCATGTCATTCCGGACCGTTTTGGCCTGCACGCGTATGAGCTTGTTTTCGACGGGTGTTTCAATCATTGCTTCAAACCCATTCATGATCAGGTTAATCATGACCTGTTGCAACTGGACACTATCCCCTCGCACGGTCGGGAGGTCAACGCCTACGTCGCGGTCGATATGGACTTCTGAGTTCCGTAGTTCGGCCGAGAGGAGTTTGATCACATCGCCGATCATTCTGGAGAGATTGACGGCATCCCTGCGGGGTTCACGTTTCTGGGCGAAGTCGAAGAGGCGGTGGATGATTTCTCCGGCCCGCCTTGCTTGCGATGAAGCTCTATTCAGGGCGTCGAGCAGCTCGGGTGTTACCGAGGCGCCGTCACGTAGGTGTC
>JAJDDZ010000014.1 GCA_029260025.1 Phycisphaerae bacterium
CGATGGCGGCGGCGCTGGGAGTGGTTTGTTTTTCTGTTGGCGATGAGGGGGTCGCGGTCGCGTCGTTCTCAGAGTCTACTCGGACGAACGCGCGGGAATCACTCGCTCACCTTGGCGAGCTTGGACTCGGTGTGGTGGTGCTTAGCGGTGACCATAGGAAACGTGCGGAACGAATCGGGGCGGAACTCGGGGTGGACGTTCATTCCGAGCTCACGCCATCAGACAAGGTGGATCGGGTCTTGATGCTTCAATCGCAAATGGGACGCGTCGCGATGGTGGGTGATGGTCTTAACGATGCGCCGGCTCTTCTGGCGAGTGACGTGGGGATCGCGATGGGGTGTGGGGCGGACCTGACTCGGGAGAGCGGTGACGTTTGTCTGCTGGGAAATGATCTCGGGGATATTCCGTTTGCTATTTCACTTGCGAGAAAAACCGTGCGAACGGTTCGGGTGAATCTGTTTTGGGCGTTCATTTACAATGCGGTGGGGATCGGGCTGGCGATTAGCGGGCTACTCAACCCGATGGTGGCAGCTGGGGCGATGGTTCTGAGCAGCTTGTTCGTGGTGACCAATTCGCTTCGACTCAGCCAAGGTGAGACGCCGGGCTAAGACTCGTTGTTCCTTTCTACCTGCCTCAGTGAACCCGTTTGCGCCTATCGTTCAGGCACCCGAAAACCCTTGTTTTTTTGTCGTAGGAACGAATTCCGGTGCCTTTTCTATTCTATTATTGGACGTGGGCTCACGCCGCCAAGTCCGCGGTGACGTAGAACGATTAGAGCGCTCTTATTCGCGTAGCTCTCGAAGGGCCCAGCCGCGACACTGTCCAATTGGAGGTCCTAGGGCTGCTTACTGCGACGACGGTGTACGTCTCGCGAGCAAGCGGGAAACGATTTTACCGGGCGTACTTATTTGTTCGCTGCGATTCGGAAAACGGTGCAGAATTCGGTACAATGGGTACTTGGTAGACGTGCGGGGGCGGGTTCCGGTTCAGTCATGTTATGGGGTTTTCCACGTTTGAGTTTCGGTATATCGACATTTCCTGCGTTCCGGGGTCGCGCCTGTTCACCTGTTGCGATTGTCTCGATTTCGCTTTGCGCTTTCTTGTCAAGCTCGACGATGTTCGCTACGGTTTTGGACACGTCTGATGTTCACATCGACGCGACAGCGGATGCCGTTGCCCGGCAGACGGATCCCGGTGGTTTGCTCATGTTTGATACGACGGCGCACCGCCTCCCGGATCTTCTTGAGATCAAACTCCTATCTTATTTCCCATTCGATGCGTCCTTGGACCTGTTCGACGGGGTCACCGATCTGAGTTCGTCAAGCGCTGACTTCTTTCGCCTAGATCTGATCCTAAAGGGGCTCGCGAACCCTGGCGGGAGCGTTGATCCGTTCGACTACTCGCCATTTTTGTACGGTGATAATCCGGTGTATGGATTTGTCGAAATTGATATGGATGAAGGGATCGACACTGGCGGCGAACTCAATGCGCCGGACTATCGCTACCTCGGAAACGCGGCACGATTTGGCGGGATGATTGGCGAAGAGGACCTGCAAGACCGAGTTGCAATTGACGCGAGTGCTTTCGATGGAGACTTTACGACCGAGCCGCAGATCGAACGCAGCGGCGAGGAATTTCATCTTGCGCTACTCGGCGGCGAGTTTTCACCGAGCGATATCGATAAGATTGTGGGCGACGGTGACGGAATTTTTGAGGCAGGCGAGACTTGGCGAATCACCGCCTCGTTTTTTCATCGAGCCCATGGGTTCGCACCATTTAGTTTCATCGAGGGGGGCCCGCATCCGGGCGAATATGAACCCGAATCGACGCTACAATTCGCCCACGACCTGGTTACGGACTTGACGACGATATCGCTGGTATTCCCTCTAACACAGGCCGGGGCAGCCGCCATTTCTGGCGGTCTTGAAGAAAACCTGAACCTTGATTCTACAGACCAGGCGTCGGTTGAGGAGGGGCTCTTCGACCTGATCTTGAGTGCGGAGTATCTTGCGAAGTTCCCCACTGGCGACCCGGAAGAGGCGATTTTGACCGGTTGGGCGTGGCGCGACACGACAAGCTACCTCGCGCCCCACGACTGGTCCGTGACCGCTCTATTGGGGTCTGCCTATACCGAATTTAGCCCATCTGGTATATACTACCTCTGGTCCGATCTCTACCCCGACATCGTGCGGGGTGACGTGGACGGGGACGAGGAAGTTCAGTCCGATGATGAGGCCTTGATCGCCGGGTATATCACAGCCAACGACGCGCTCGATGGTTTGGTTGATGGGATGGTCGTCATCGCCGGATTCGCGAGCGACTTTAGTCTGTATGACATTAATCACGACGGTGTCGTCAGTGATTTCGATATCGCCGTGAGCGACGCCACTGGAGACGGGAATGGCGATAGGAACCTTGACCTGGCTGACCTGGCTGTGTTTCAGCGATGCTTCGGCATCGACTCGATGGCATTCGGGGAATGCGTCGTGATGGATCTGGATATTAATGGAGCGGTCGAACTAAACGACATGAACAAGCTCGGCCAACTGCTGACCGGGCCACAATAGATCATATGAGATACTGAAAAAGGTTACTGTGATTGCGGCTGATGTGACCGTTGGCGGTTTGCATGCAGGCTGACTAGTTGAGGCGTAAGGATGCGACGGGTAGATCCGCAAAGGTTGAGGGTGCAAACATTGGTGCGCCCGGTCCCTAGGCGTACCGCTTTTACGCTAATCGAGCTGGTGGTCGTGATGGGTATCATCGCGACGCTGATGAGCATCCTGATACCTGCGTTAAGCTCGGCGCGCGAAAGTGCGAAGAAACTCGTCTGTTCTGCGAACATGCGAACGATTACGCGCGAGTTCGACTTTTTCGTTCGCGGCGAAAATGCGGACGGTCAGGGAGATAGCGAACAACTCGGACCCAGTTGGTTTCGGGTGGGCGACTTTCAGGAACATCTTTACGGGATCGACGAGTTCTGGGATTTGGGAGCGACGACATCTTCTCCGCTACGCTCGAGCAGCGAAGTGATGATGTGCCCGTCGGGGACGACGAAACTGGAACGACGAAAGGGATTTCCTTGCGGGCGCGAGTCGATCACCCCGGTTGAGAATGTTACCCTGGCGATGAATATGCGTTTGCACCGGGCGCCTCTTAACTTTCGCGGAAAGTCGGTGCTCGCACCGGTTCGGTCTACGAGGGTCTCATCAAGAATTCTCGATCGACCGTTTGTTCCGATCGTGATTGAGGTGGATGGTGAAGGTGCGAGCCGGGCGGGAATGGACCCGTTTTACATGACACCTCCAACCGGCGATGATGACTCGCCCTATTCCTCGGGGAAATATTGGGCACCGTCTTCAAGGCATAACGGAAAAATCAACGTTGCATTGACCGATGGGCACGTCGAGTCGAGTGAGCATCCAGAAAAAGAACGATGGGACTGGGGGTATCAAGCTGAGGCAAAGCGGTGACCCCCACCCGGTCATCGCAGGGTCTTCGGCGAAAACTCGTAGGGTTGCTATCTGGGTTCGGGGCATTTGCATTTCTCGTTGCGATTGCGACCATTTACGGAACTCAGTGGTATGTTGGTCGGGCGGTGGTCGGGTTTGAACGAGCGATGGGTCAAACCGTTCGCGCTGACCGGATGCACCTTTCCCTTGAAAAGCAGGTCTTTGCGCTTCACGCACTTGTCGAAGGTCGCGACAACGCAACTCGATCGTACTTCACTTCGCGCGACGCTTTCTTTACTTCGCTTCGGCAACTTGCGTCGTACGCGGATGGGAACGGAAAGGTCGTTTGGTCTCGCCTTCTCGCACAAACCGAGGGATTTACGACGTCATCAGACGAGTGTTTGGCACTCATCGAAAGCGGACGAGTCGCCGACGCTCGGAAGCTCTTCTCAGAGAGAATCGAGACAGCGATTCTTCCTGAACTCGAAGCCCGCATCGTCCAAGCAAAAACCGCCCTAGATGCGACGGTCAACCAATCGACCCGACGTCTTGCCGCAACTTCCTCTCAAGTTCTTTCTTTGACAGTTGTCATTGGGGGGCTCGCGGCGCTTCTTGTCATAATCGGCGCGATGCTGATCCGCCGCTGGCTACTTCGACCAATCCGAACGCTTCACGAAGCGACGGACCGGTTCGGGCGTGGGGAACTCGACTACCAAGTGGACATCGCGTCTGACGACGAATTGGGCTCGTTAGCTCGCGCGATGAACGACATGGCGCGATCCGTCCTTGAGGCGCACGAAAGGATTGCGTCATCGGAAACCAAACACCGTCTCTTGTTCCAGGAGCTACAAGACGCCGTCGTCTTGGTTGACCAGTCCGGGGCTATTATCGAATACCACGACGGAGAAAGCAGGCTCTTGGGCGTTGAGGGGGCCGGGCCAATCGGAAAAACGTTGCTCAGCGCCTTTCCGCACTGGGAGAGCGCCGAGTGTGACTGGGATAGTGTGATTCGCGTCGCAATCAACCAAGGGTTGAGGTACCGAGCGATTGATGTAGCACTTTCGTGCGATTCCACCGGTGAGCGCACCCGGCTGGCTGATGTCTTGGTCTATCGCATCGATGCGGGCGACGAACGACACGCCGCCATCGTTCTCCGCGACGTCACACAGCGCGTGCAGCTTCAGAGAAAACTTCGCCAGGCTGAGACGATGGAAGCTGTGGGTACGCTCGCGGGCGGATTGGCCCACGATTTCAACAACCTGCTCGCGGGCGTCATCGGTACGCTATCGCTTCTGGAAGGTGATGTTGGAAACGAACAACATGCCGACCGGATACGAACAGCTGTCCGAACTTGCTGGCAGGCGTCGGCGCTTTCCCGGCGACTGCTCAACTTTGCAGGAAGCGCACATGGCGAGCCGCAAGTCTTTTGCGTTCGTGATGCGGTGCAAGTCATCCTCGACTCTCTCGACCCGTCATTCTGTGAAGGGATCGACCTGTCTGCGAACCTCGGCGACCCCGTCTTGATTCGAATGGACCGAGATCAGTTTACCCAAACGCTATTAAACCTTGTCCGAAACGCTCGCGATGCGATGCCCGAAGGCGGAAGCTTAGCCCTGTCGATTTCACAGTCGATGATCGCCAACCCAGACGGCGATCGCCCCGAGCAACTTCACGCGATGATCACGGTGGCAGACTCTGGTTCTGGGATGACGCGCGAAGTTCAAGCGCGACTGTTTGAACCGTTCTATACCACCAAATCACGCGCGGACCATCGGGGACGCGGCATGGGAATGGCGATCGTCTACTCGGCTGTGCGAAATGCCAGCGGGTTTGTTCAATTCGAGAGCGCTCCAGGAAAGGGAACAACGTTCCGCATCTACATACCTGTCTGCGAAGCCGTGAACGGACCCGCCGCCTCTAAGACGCAAGAAGTGCCCTCGCGCCTCGACAGCGGACGGATCATCTTGGTGGATCCCAACGCGGTGATTCGCAACACGATGTCAACCGCACTACAAGGATGGGGATATTTGGTTGCTGCAAGCGAATGTGCTTCCGACGCCCTCTGCGAGATCGAAAACGACATACCCACAGCCCTTGGAATCATAGACTTGACCATGCCCGGCGACGACGCCATCCGCATCGCGCTTGCGCTCGACGCCAAGAACATCGGGGTCATCTTTACGACAACAGGGAACACGCCAGAGCTACCACTTGAGATTAGAGATATTTCGCTTGGACGACTGGTCAAGCCCTTTGAAGTAGACGCGCTGGCGGCGGCAGTCTATGCGGCGATCTCCCACACGGAATCTAGGGAATAGCACGCCCTACTCGCCCGCCGGACGGACCCTTACAGGTTTCGCTCGTCGGCGAGTTCGTCGGGTTCTCTTCGTGAGAGCATATACCCGATACCCCGAACGGTGTGGATCATACGACTGTCAGCGCTAAAGTCGATCTTGTTTCGCAGATAGTTGACGTAGACATTGAGAACATTGCTGTCGTCCTCTGCCCTTTGCCCCCAAACCTCTTGCAGAATCCTCTCGCGAGTTAGGGGTGTCTCGTTGTGACGAATCATGTAGGCAAGCAGTTCTGCCTCGCGAGCAGAAAGAGACGTCTCTACGTCTCCTCGACGCACGGTCCGCGTGACGAGATCTAGCTCGACATCGGCGTAGGCGATCACGTGTCGTCGGGCGGGGTGCGTCCTGCGCAGGATCGCCAAGAGTCGTGCTGCCAGCTCGGTCATGTCGAACGGTTTGCACAAGTAGTCATCCGCGCCGTGGCGAAACCCGTCCACGCGATCAGCGACGGTGTCTTTCGCAGTGAGCATCAGGATCGGAATTGCGATGTGCTGCCTGCGCAAGGTAGCGGCAAAGTCGAGACCGGTTCCATCTGGAAGGGTCACGTCCAATACGATGACATCGGTATTCCCCGCGTCGATAAGGTTTGTTGCGGAAGCAATGCCAGACGCGTGACGAACGGTGAACCCACGCTGCCCTAGGCCATCCTTGACGGCCTGCGCGACGCCGGGATCGTCCTCGACAAGGAGGACTCGACATGCAGATACAGATTCCACCCCTAAGTCCCTCGTTGTGGTACTAGTGCACCCCGTAGGGTGTTTCCGCGGATACTCATCATACCCCGTTACACTCGGATCTCCAGTCGTCGCGTTCATATGTCGGCATAATTAGTCTATCGGACGTGCGGATGCACGTGCAATTAGAGGACTCTAATCGAATTGACCTACGCACAGGAAACCATGGGCCGGGCGATTATCGGGATCGAGGATCTGTCCGACAACGATGGCGATTGAAAGTTTTTCCGTTGATATGACGAATTCGAGGCGACTGCTTGATCAGGGCGTGCGGCGATGAACGATGCGCCCCCCCTTCATAACAAGGATAGGGTTGCGAATTCTGGTAATGTTTTTGGAGGGATCGCTTTCCAAGACAACCAAGTCTGCCAGAAACCCTGTCGCCACTTGCCCTAGTTCCTCGCGACGTCCGAGAACTTGGGGGGCGGTTGTCGTTGCGGATTGAAGTGCCTGTTTAGGCGTCATCCCGAATTTGACCATCAGCTCTAACTCGCGGGCGTTGTCGCCGTGAGAAAAAACGCCGACGTCGCTACCGCAGGCGATCGTCACGCCGCTATCAAGTGCGCGTTTGAACATAGCACGGACTGCCACCAGGCGTGGATGATCCGCCTCCCCGGGAATCAATCCGCGATACGTCGCCATCGCTTCGGCAGCGGCGAGCGTGGGACAAAGGACCACGTTATGTTCCTGCATCAGTGACAGCACCTCGCTTGAAGCATTGGTCCCGTGCTCGATTGTCGATACGCCCGCGAGAACGGCGCGGCGAATCGCTTCGCTGGTTCCGGCGTGGGCCGCGACAGATAGCCCGGCGCTTTTCGCCTCATCCACGATCGCGACTAATTCCTCCTGGGAAAACGTTGGGGTCGAGGCGTCGCCCAGTTTCCGGCGATAATCGGCGTAAACCTTGATCCAGTCAGCGCCCGCTGCAATCTGTTCGCGAACGACGCGTCGGACTTCCGTTGGACCGTCGGCGACCTGCCCACCCTTGGGCAACGACCAGCGCGGATCGAACCCGGACGGTCCGTAACAACCCGTCGCAACGATCGCCCGGGTCACTGCGAAGATCCGAGGGCCTTCGACGATCCCAGCCCGTACCGCATCGCGCAATGCAACGTCGGCGTACCCAGCCCCCTCAGTCCCGAGATCGCGAAGCGTGGTAAACCCCGCTTCCAGCGTTTTCTTCATGGCTGGGACCGCTCGGAGGGTTCGCAACCCAATCGATTCCTTGAGAACCTGGTCGTTCCAGGAAGCTTCGTCGTATGGATGAAGCAAGAGATGCGAATGGAGATCGATCAATCCGGGGATGACGGTTCGACCAGTAAAATTGAGAACCGTGTCATCGACTTGGGATTTCAGCTTGGCGTCCGGCGAGACGGAAACGATGCGGTCGCCCTCGATCACGATCGCCCGATCCACAAGCAGTTCACCCGACGTCACATCAAAAACGTTTACTCCGCGAAGAATCAGTTGTTCGGCGGCGCACGTGTCAACAACGGCGCCTGAGAGAAAGATTGTCATCGCTGCAATTCTTACTCGTGTCATATCATCTCTTTCAAAGATGTCGCCATCGGCAAGCCGCATTGCGACGTAACTCGCCGAAGTGAGGCGAGGGGCCGGGGTTAGTCGGGGTGGTCGGGGTTGGTCGGGGTTTAGTCGGCGATTCTGATAACAACCTTCCCGGTCGGTCCGCGCTCAAGGTGCGCGAATGCCTCCATCAACTCGATCATCGAAAAAACCGAGTCTACGACTGGAGTTTTGCCTACTTTTTGGAGTAGTTCAAGGATTTCCGACCACGCTGACTGGGCGCGTTCTCCATAATAATCATTCACATAGACGCCGCCAATTCGCGTTCGTTTGAAAATCAATTTCGCGGTATTGAAGCTCGGCACCGGACCTCCGAGGGCTCCGATGGTGCTAATCCCCCCCTTGTTCGCCATGACATCGAGCAACGTCGAGAATAGCTTACCGCCGATACTGTCCACGATGACATTGACGCCTTTTCTCTCAGTGAACGCCTTGATTTCTCGTTTCAGATTGGCGGGGCTCGCGGGATCCAACAGGAGGTCTGCCCCTTGTTCGAGAAGCATTTCGTGTTTTGCCGTCCCGCGCGTCGTTCCGATTACTCGGTAGCCCATCGCTTTGGCGAGATGAAGGGCAGCCATTCCCACCCCGCCGGAAATGCCGGTGATTAAGACCACACCGTCTTTGACTGTTCCCCACTGAGTCAACGCCTGATGCGCGGTCAGATAGACGAGCGGAGCAGCCGCAGCCTGCGGTTGGTCCCAGCCATCGGGAATCGGAACCAGTACCTCTTGTGGAACAGCAAGAAACTCAGAAAGCGTCCCCCACCTTTGCACACCCGCCTCTCCGCGAAGAAGCGTCACGTGGTCTCCAACTTTCCACGCGGTGACATCGCGACCGACTTCCTCGATAACCCCGCACCCGTCGCGACCAAGGACATGGGGGAGCGGCGGAGTGGCAGGGTATAGCTTCTCGGAAAGGAATCGATCCGCGGGGTTGAGCGCGGCGAAACGGATACGAACGAGAACCTCGTCAACTGAGATGTTGGGTCGCGGGACATCGCCCGCCAGCCGCAGCGACGTCAATCCGTCGAATCCTTCTAGCAGCCAAGCTCTCATCGTGACATCTCCGCCCCTGACCGCTTAGAATTGCGACCGCAAGGACGGATCGCTGGCTTCATTTCTTCGAGCTTGTCGCAACGACACGTGCTAAGAACAAACGCGAAGTCTCGACCGCGAACGAACTGCGAAAAGCCCAATGAATGTACCGAGCATCATCCCGGCCATGCCCGCGCCGCATGTCGGAATCGACACCGGTGTGGCGTCACCACCGGCGGGGTTTTCGCTGCCAGTCGTATCTTGGGTGCCGCCTGTATCGCCAGTTCCTGTATCGCCGGTCCCAGCATCTCCACCGGGATCGGTCGTCTCTACATCACCCAGCGGCGTCGGGTCGTCCACATCTTCAATCCCGTCGCCATCGTCATCCAAGTCGGCGTTGTTTCCCAACCCGTCGGCATCCGTATCGATCGTTTCGTCGGGATCTTCGGGAAACGCATCAATGCTGTCATCGACGCCGTCTGCGTCTGTATCAACGGTCGGCTCGGTAGCTGCGTTAGGGTCGAGGATAACGATATCAGCGGTCCCCGAAAGGGTCTCGGAAGCAAGACCGAGTGTCACCTTACTCAGCGCGGTCAATGTTTCTGCTTCTTCCCGGAGAGGACGAGCGCCGAGAATTTCTGTGTACGTACCCGGCCCAAGCGTGGACGTATCGACGCTTAGCGTCCCGAGAAGGACGGGCGCTTGCCATCGGTCTGCCTTGAACCCACCGACGAGTAAGTCACCAGCGAAGACTCCAAAGGCTGTTGGGGACGAGACCGGGAACGACGGAGCGAAGCTCGCGTCGTAGGCGAACGAGAGATTGAGTCCCGCCACGTCAGTACTGAGCAGCGCATCGATCGCGTCGAATTCAGCCATATCGGTCATACTGATCGTTACGACAAACTCGACGACATCACCTTGAGACGCCGTCGCTACGGGCGGTTCGAGCGTGACGATCCCCGCCCAAGAGTTGGACGAAACCCAACCAAGAATCGAAAGTAACAAAATCGCGTGTTTCATTTATCGGACTCCCAAGACTGACGCACCGTGAGCCTTTCCTTTAGCTGGCGACATCTCTTCGTAGGATCGGCTCTGTCAACGCACCATCGTTAGCAAGGGTCGAAAAAACGCAAGACTGCGCTCGGGGCGTGACCCGCTAACCGCCCGCCTTGGCGATGGGCATCGAAAACCGGTCGTTGTCCATCGCTGGATTGACCTCGATTTTTTGGAAGGTGAGAAGTCCTTGCTTCAATCCCCCACGGCTTGTTTCCACGGAATGGGCGAAAAGCCTTCCTGCGACTGGCTGATAATCGCCGAAATACTTCGCTTCTTCGATTACGCCCCCGTCCAGCTCAAGTCTCTTCGTCCGCGCGACCACAAGAAAAATTTCTTTGTCGATGTGAAAAAACTCGACCGATCCGCTCTTTCTGGTCAGTTTCAGCTTGTAGGTCGGCGAGCCTTCAATTGTACCGTCCTCCACGAGTTCGACCTTGTGGCCTTTCTTCTTGAAGTCGATGAGCGGCCCGTCAAAATCAGCCTCCGTCATCGCGGCGTCGA
Organism: Phycisphaerae bacterium; assembly: GCA_029260025.1. Classification (GTDB taxonomy): domain Bacteria; phylum Planctomycetota; class Phycisphaerae; order UBA1845; family UBA1845; genus JAJRUK01. The sequence continues at coordinate 10,716 of JAJDDZ010000014.1, forward strand.
GTTGCTCATTGGTCATCTTCTCAGCAACAGCGCCCTCTCCAGAAGGAGGTATCGTCCATCCGGTCGTTCCGTCAAACCCGGTGACGAGTTGCATCCCTTGAAATTCAATCTCGGTGCGCATTTTGTTCGGTCGAGCAAGCTCCATCGTCATCGGCGACTCAAAGCTACCGATCATCGTCTTACCAGTGAGTCGAACCGACTTGATCGCATCAATCGCTTTGCGGCCGCCGATCGCATCGATGTACTTGCCAATCAACTGATCAGCCGACTTTGGTGTGTCTTCGCCCATCGCGGGC
>JAJDDZ010000131.1 GCA_029260025.1 Phycisphaerae bacterium
GATCATCCCTACGGTCATGCGAAAAGTTGTCGTCTTGCCCGCGCCGTTTCGCCCGAGAAGACCAACGATCTCTGCATGTTGAACATGAAAGCTCAGCCGATCAACGACAGTTCGCCCGTCGAACCGCTTAACCAGCTCACGAACATCCAGAAGTGGTTTGCCGTCTTGTTGGGAACTCATGTTGAGCGGGAGTATCCTCGAAAGCTCGTAACCCGTCTAGGCGACGTAACAATCCGGTCAGCGAATCCAGCGCATCCGTCCGACGTCTGGTATTAGACCGTACTTTTTGGCGAACGGCAGCCAGTCAATCCGATGCCCGTTAGGCCAATACACGAAAAACGCCCTGCCTATGAGTTGATCGGCCGGGACAGTCCCAAGTTGAAACGCCTCACCTCGATCCGCGAGGTGCGAACCCATAACGTCCCAGAGTCTCGAATCTTTACTCGCAGCGGTGTTGTCACCGAGCATAAAGAACTCATCATGACGAAGTAGGATCGGATAATTGCGACCGCCCCACCCATCGACCGGACCAAACCCCGCAATCGCCCCGACAGAATCATTGTAGTAGTGCGAGTCGCGCTCGATCAACAGGTGCGCCAGCTCCAAATCCCCGCCCTTTGCATAGATCCTCGGCGATTGCGTTGGGTGAGAGATTGAGCTTCGGCGCAGGTGCCCGATGTTAGGTCCATAGTAATCCGGTGAAGACCGGTCCGTAGAAGTAGACAAAACCTCGTCGCCAGCAACACGAAGCGACAGACGATAGTCAACGACCTCGAAACTCACCTCAACCGGTTCACCAGCTACGAGTGGAGCGATACGACCGGTGATTGCGATCGTCTTCTTCCCGGCTCCCGCCGTTTCAGCTTTTTCGCGAATCGAAACGCTACCGTTTGCACTAACTTCCGCGCGAAAGACCCGTCCGCGTTTGTTTAACCAAACACCCACAGACGCCTTTTCTTCGGCAGCCGTCATTACGAATGAAACGCGTAGGTCCGACACAAAGGGTGCAGCGCGAGAACGGATGTTATACGCACAGCTTGCGCGAATTTCCTTTCGAACAAGCTCGATGAAATCGTCCTCGACCCCCTCATCGCGAAAAACAACTCGACGCTTGGTGGCAACCCATCCCGACTTATTCTTCTGGCCCGCGGACCATCGGGGCTGATTCGCATCCAACTCGAGAGGCGGATAGTCATGGTCATAGACCGGAAACCAAAGAGCTTCCTGGGCCGCTGGCGTCTTCCGTGCGACTTGCAACTTCTGGTCCAACTCATTGAGCACACTAGCTGGCGGTGGAGAGAGCCTCGCACGCTTCCCCGTCGTTCGCAGTTCGTATTTTTCTTCGCGCTTCTGATCTAGTTTCGCAACCGTCTCCTCCGTCAGCTCCGATGTCGGAACACTATAGAGGTCGCCATCGAGGATCATGAGGACTTCATCAGGAAGACCCGCCAGACGCTTGATGAAATTCGTTTTCCCGTCGGCGGGATCTTTGAATACCGTCACATCCCAGCGCTTCGGCGCGAGCACACCGATACCCGTATCGAGAGGCCACTTTAGCACGAGAATTCGATCGCCGGTTTCAGCGTTATGCGCGAGGTCGTTAATTCGAAGGTCATCGTTGATGTGATTGCAGTTCGGACAGATCGCCTTGGACCCTTGGCGTATCTTCTCCGGCCGGTTCGAATCTTCCAAATCACGAACCCCATACGCGAATTCGACGCCACAATCAGAACAGAGAAGCGTTCCGTGAGCGCCGTATAGCGTCGGAGCCATTGAACCGGTCGGAATAACAAATGCCTCAACGATAAACGCCCGAAACACGAAAGCAAGAATCAAAGCCACAATGATCGACTCAACCGTCTCACGGATACTCTCGGTATGATGGACGTATTCCGATCCGCCCGGTTCGGACCCGTCGCCGCTCCCACCTGCCCCATGGCCGGGATACTCCGTTACACCAGTCATCATCATGCTATCGATCTCGCCTTCGACTAAGACAGTGGTCTCCGTCATCCATTCGGAAGAACCCGCCAGATGTTTTGATTGTTGACCCGATCGCCGATGGTTGCAAGCAATAGCGATAATCTATGGGCTTTCCGCCCGGATTGTCACAGAATGTATCTTCGACACTGACTCTCTCATGCCCCGAAGCAGGTTTTAACTCGACGGGCACCACCGCTCTACACAGACCTCCGTCGAGCATCGGCCAGCTAATCACGCACGACATCGCCATCAGTGCCGCAAAGGCAGACAGCCGCCGTCACTTCCGTGTGGAAACGGAGAAGCGAGGTCATCCCAACGGGCATTAATCCGGCTTCGCGGGCTTCCGCCTCACACTCAGATCGAAGCATGGCATGGCGACCGCCAGCCCTCCCCTTTCGTGCCTCCTTGCTTCTACGTCTCCATGCTCGGAATGAGTTCGCATCGAAAAACGAAAAAACGACGCCGATGCTAGCCACTCGAGAAAATTCCCGGAGAATTCTAACTCTATTCTCACGCTCTGGAATATGATGAAGCAACCGAGAACACAAAACGACATCGACCGCGTTATCAACGAGCGGAAGCTCAAAGGCTGATCCGGCAATGGCTTTCGGCGATACTGCGAACGAAGTAAAGAGCGCTTGTCCCTCCCGGAGCATGCTGGCGGACGTGTCCATCGTAATCAGAACAGGATCGAAGTCCCTAAGCACTGGGAGAAATCGCCCCGTTCCCGACGGGCAGTCCAACACTGAACGAAACTCACTTTGGCGCCGAATCCGATTCAATGCTCGCCGAACCATCAGTCGTTCCGCGTAGTTGGAAACGCGCCGCATCAGGCTCGACTTGTGCTTCTGAGAGTAGTAATGTGCGAAATCGTCCGCTTTGTATTTTTGGCCGAAAGCGCGTTTTTCTGCTGGTGTCCCTGAGGCGTCCGTTCGATGCGTTTCCATGGGATCCTTCTCGACCGGGGCGACCACGGCGGTAGTGGACGAGGATTCGCATAAGCGGCGGAGACATTCAATCATCGCCGGGAGTAGTCTGACGTCCCCCACAACACGACTCCCGCACGAACGGAGTCGGGCGAGGGCATCTTCACTTCCCAGCACGACCGCGAGAAAAGCGTCGTGACTTAAGTGGATCGCTACATCAGACGCAGTTCCATGGTCCGAGCAAATCGATGCACGCCCATCATCTACGCGAACGCTCCGGCGGACCGGACCATCAAAACCAGGAACGCCAGCCACTACGAAAAGAATCGTCTTTGCAGTCGGTCCAAGGACAGGACCGACCTTGCAGGAAAGAGAGTTACCAGGCTCAAAGAACCTTTCAATCGCTCCCGCGTCTGCAAGGGATCCATCGAGCGGCGTTTCCGCGACCACCGACTTCCCAAGCAGCTCGATGGTCTCAGTCACAGCCATACGTTCACCCTCCGCGCGTGCCAGTGACCTTGCTCCCTCAAGGATTTTCGCCGCGAATTGTCGTTGCGAACTAGTCAACTTCGCAACGCCAAAATAAGTTTTTAAAAACAAGAGCAGTCCACCGCGTACCCCGAGCGCAATCGCCGACGCGACGAACTCGGATAAATCGCCAAGCACGCCGCTCGGCGGAACTACGGAGGGAAACAGCTTGCCTTGTGAGTCAGGGTCAAGAAGCAGGTATTCAAACTCGCCACCACCCACCCGGCGGACGAGAACGTTTCGCCAGAACAGACCGCCATGTCGTACACCCCGCTCATGCATCTGGCGAATCGTGAGGGCAAGTCCCCGGGTCAGTGAAATCCGATCGCGTCGACTCAGCGTACCGTCACGGAGGTGCTCGAGGGCTACCAAATCGAATGACTTGAAACCTTCAGTCCCCTCTGTGATCAAGACACTCGACCAGACGGCCCCCCACCGACGATCTTCTCCGTGCGCGATCGCGCGGACTGTCGGAACGCCTCGGTCACGCATCGCCGCTAGGAATTCGTACTCCTTCCGTGCGCGGTGTTTTCCGAATACCGTCCCGCGAAACATTTGCTTGATCCGTTGGGCGCGCCGAGTGTAACTGTAGCGTTTGACAAAAACGATTGAAGGCCCGCCGAGCGCGCGATCCAGAGGAAGTCGGATGACATCAGACGACGAGGACAGCGCAACTAATCCATTTGCCCCGTTTCCCACGACATCCTCGATCGTTCGCCACCCCGATCGCTCAACCCAAGGTAGATCCTCTACCGAGATCACGAAACGCTGGTTTTTCTTGCCGAAAATTCTCACCATCACATGTTACATCAAGTTGGCCGCACCGAACATATGTACGCCGGCGGGGGACTGACTAACAGCCAAGAAAGATGAAGACCGGAGGCTTTTTATGCGCCAGGTATTTCGACAAGAGAGCGCAACCTTTTGAGGTTCACCGTATCCAGATCACTACCGCGCCCATCTTTGCCTTTGGCCGTCTCGAGGATGAACGGTACTTCAAGGAAACGGGGATCGTTCACGAAATGCGAGAACCCACTTTTGCCTATTTTCCCCTTGCCGATGTGCTCGTGGCGGTCGACTCGACTGCCCAGCTCTTGTTTCGAATCGTTGGTGTGGATGCACTCGACGCGATCGCTACCAAACGTCGCGTCCATCTCCTGGATCATCCCTGCATACTCCTCTCCCTTGCGAAAATCATAACCCGCGGCGAAAAGGTGGCAGGTGTCGAGACAAACGCCGACGCGGTCGGGCGATTTTGTTTGATCGATGATCTCGGCGAGCTGCTCGAACCGCCACCCAAGAGCGCTCCCCTGCCCCGCCGTCGTCTCAAGTAAAACGCGCGAACGAAAACCTTGGCAATATTTGTGAACACGATCGAGCGACTTGGCGACTCGCTTCATTCCTTCCGCTGGCGTTGACTTCATGTGCGCACCGGGATGAAAGATTAATGAAGACACGCCTAACGCTTCGCATCGCTCAAGTTCATCGACCATGCAGAGAATACTCTTGTCTCGTAGCGTTTTCTCGGCGGATGCAAAATTCAACAGATACGTCGCATGTGCAACAACGGGTGCCAGTTCCGTGGCACTTTGCGCCAGCTTGTATCGTCGAATGGTCTCTTCAGTGAGTGGAGGTGCTTGCCACTGCCGTTGATTCTTGACGAAGATTTGCAAGCATTCGCATCCAACACGAACGCCATCGGCGAACGCGTTCTCCAATCCCCCAGCAACAGACATATGCGACCCGAATCGTGGACCGGATCGCGCTCGTTTTCGCGCAAACTGCGGTGTTTTCGCTTGTCTCATAAGGCGAAGAAGTAGACCCATCGCCGACCGTGCGGTCAACCTTCCGTAACCATGCCAGAAGAGGTCGACGTCTCGTTTCTCAGCGGTAAGCCTATAGAAGGCAGTACTTTACGCCTCGCACGGGCGAGGCCGCCTATAAAACGTCGATTATGGTCAAAAAAATGCGTTTTCAGGTGCTTGACGCGGAAGCTGAGGATGATAACCTTCTCGATTCGCCCGTTTGGCTGGATTCGTCCGGTTGAGTCGAGCGATTGGATGTTCTTTGACAATCGAAGATGCGGACGCATCGTTCGTCGGTGACGTTAAGAAGCGACCCTTTCGGGGGGCGTTTTCGAAGCGGTCTTCGGCGAACGAAAATTAAGGTTATGTGGATTACAACCACAATTTTTGGATGTAAATGAGTGATCTGGCGAGCGGTTTTTTCTGCTTTTCGGATCGTGAAATTTACACCGGAATCTCAAGCGCTGGAAGGTGCTTGGCTAACTGAATGCGAGTTGTCTTGTAGGAATGCCCTTTCGGGTTTGTATATGACAGCCTCTCATAAAAGTGGTCAAGCTATTAAGAGTGCATGGTGGATGCCTAGGCGTCGAGAGACGATGAAGGACGTGGTAGGCTGCGATATGCCTCGGTGAGCTGTCAAACAAGCTTTGACCCGGGGATCTCCGAATCGGGAAACCGGGCGTCACTGGGCAACCAGATGGCGTCACCTGCAGATGAATTCATAGTCTGTAGGAGTCAACCCAGGGAACTGAAACATCTAAGTACCTGGAGGAAAGGAAATCAACCGAGACTCCGTTAGTAGCGGCGAGCGAAAACGGATCTAGCCCAAACCACGGCGTTTACGCTGTGGGGTTGCGGGCCCTCGAGGAGTTACAAAGGCGGCGTTAGCAGAACAGTCTGGAAAGGCTGAGCATAGAGGGTGACACTCCCGTATGCGAAAACGTTTGCTCTCCGTTGAGAGGTGTCCCAGAGTAGTGTCGGGCTCGTGGAACCTGGCATGAAGCAGGGGGGACCACCCTCCAAGGCTAAGTACTACTCGACGACCGATAGTGGACAAGTAGGGCGACTGAATGGTGAAAAGAACCCCTTTAAGGGGAGTTAAAAGAACCTGAAACCATGTACTTACAAGCAGTGGGAGCACGATACGAGCTTGCTCGTTAGTGTGACCGCGTGCCTTTTGCATAATGATCCGGCGAGTTACGATCTGTAGCGAGGTTAATCCGTTCCGCGGAGGAGCCGTAGCGAAAGCGAGTCTGAATAGGGCGAATAGTTGCAGGTTGTAGACGCGAAACCAGGTGATCTACCCATGGCCAGGTTGAAGTGACCGTAAAAGGTTGCGGAGGACCGAACGGGTTAACG
>JAJDDZ010000132.1 GCA_029260025.1 Phycisphaerae bacterium
GGCGGGCAACGTGCGCGAGCTCGGCGTTGTGCTTTGCGATTAGCTCGGCGGCTTCCTGGCGAAATGTGAGATTGGTTACAACGCCACAGAATATTCGGCGATCACCAAGGTCGACTTCGCTGAGGTGAAGCTCAAGGGGAAATGTTGATCCGTCCTTACGCCGCCCGGTGACCTCGCGGCGCATGCCAATGGCCTTTCGGATTCCTGTCCGCCAATAGGCGGCGATATATTCGTCGTGTTCACTGTGGTATGGTTCGGGCATGAGGCGTTTTACGTTCTTTCCAATGACTTCATTCGCCCGGTAACCAAACAGTTTTTCTGCGGAGCGATTGAGATTTTCGATCGTGCCTTCGCTGTCGATCAGGACGATGCAATCCTCGATGTTCGAGAATATCGCGTCCATACGGGCGCTTGCATCGCTAAGTTCGCGGACTGCTTGTCTTCGATCCGTGACATCTTCGGCGACTCCGACAATCCGATAGACCTCGCCGTCTTCGTTCCTCACCGGGTACGCCCGGTCGCGAATCCACCGCTCAGAACCGTCAGGGTGAATAATCCGGTATTCGTCTTCGACGAAGACACCTGTTTCGGCAGCGGTTTTGAACTTGACGCCGACGCGATTCCTGTCCTCCGGGCAAACCGCATCGAGCCAGCTTCGGCGACTCATTCGCAAACTCTCCACGCTTCGTCCGAAGATGCGTTCGTAGTTGGGGCTGACGTAGAGAAGTTCCTTATGCTTCCAGTCCGTTAGCCAGAACACTTCGCTAATATTTTCTGCGACTTGGCGAAAGCGTTCTTCGCTTTCCTTGATCGTGATCTCGGCCTGCTTGCGATCGGTTATGTTCTGCCACATCCCCACGACATGGGTTACGTTCCCGTTTTCTTCTTCGACGAAGCGCATGAAATCGGATACCCACTGCCACGTTCCATCAGCGATCTTCCACCGGTACTCAACTTGATGCGAACCACGATTGGGAATTCCTGCGAGGACGCGCTCGCGGTCGCTGGGGTGGATTCTTTCCGCCCAAAACGTCGCTGAAGACGTGAAATCTTTGGGGTGAAAACCACACTGCTCAACGACGTTGGGGCTGACATACGTGACGGCAAAATCTTTATGCGCGTCGCACATGTACGTGCAGATCGGGAGAGACTCCCAAATGACTGCGACCTCCGAGTGAAGACGCTCCAGCTCGAGCTCTTGGTTACGTCTTTGGGTAATGTCGATCCCCGAACTAAGCGTCCCGGCGATCTTCCCGGACGAGTCGTGAAGCAGTACGTTGTGCCACGCGATAAGTCTGATCTCGCCCGTGCGTGTGAGAACCTCGTTTTCGAAGTAGTCGGCTGGGGGGGTGTCTTCTCTGATTATGGCCTCGAATCGCTCGCGGATGTCGCTCCCGATCCGGTGCGGGAGGCAGGTCTCGAACCAATCCTGTCCGACGAGCGATTCTCCGTCATCGCTCAGAGTCTCACAGGCCTTTTTATTGGCAAGGGTTATACGCCCCTCTCGACTGAGCGCAACGATCATCACGCCTGCAACGTCGAGGTAGGATTGGGCTCGACTTTTCTCGTGGTGGAGTGCATGCTCTGATTTTGCGACCGCGTTGAAGAGTGGTCCAATGGTCACTACTCCGACGAGCATCATAAACGAGATCAACAGAGCGACCGATTCAGCGACAACGTCAGGTGTGGTCGAACCCTCGAAGGTACGGTAGAGCGTAATCGAGCGGCGGGCTGCCATGAGCCCAATGGCAACGAAGATCGCGAGCCATCCAAGTCTTGCTGCCGAAGTTCGCGCGAGGCGCAACGCTAGGGCGGCGGCAACGCATTGCAATGCCAATGAACCCGTTAGGATGATAATGTCTTGCATATGACGCAACCTCTCTGGTCCTAGGGGATCCCAACGTCCGTTGTTCATCCTCAAGAGAAGGTGTCGCATCGACGGCGCGCGACAGACCGCTGAAAGCGACTGGTATGGATGGTAGTCTAGCACGCTGGGGTTGTAGATTCCAGCAAAAAAGGCGAGGGCATGTTGAAGTGGTGGGTCTCGGGGACGCCCTAGTCTATCATTTGCTCGTTGAGCTTCTTGAGAGCTTCACACTCGATCTGCCTTACCCGCTCACGGGTCAGGCTTGGTTTGAGGGTAGCGCCGATGTCCTTGAGCGTCATGGGCTCACTACCATCGAGCCCGTACCTAAGACGCAAGATGGCAGACTCTCGGTCGTCGAGCATTTCGAGCAACCCGATGATCCGCGTTGTCTCTGACTCATTGAGAAGGGCGTTCTCAGGCGAGGGCGTTCGTGAATCAGCAATGGACTCGGTAATGGTCGAACCGTTAATACTTTCGCCGTCGTTGGTGGGGGTTGAAACCGCCTTGACAGCGCTGCGGATGTGGTTGACCTTCGTGACGGTCATTTCCAAACGCTCAGCGAGTTCTTCGGTTGTCGGGTTTCGTCCTTCAGTTTCGAGAAACTGCTCTCGCGCTTCGCGAAAGCGTGAGATCATTTCGACCATGTAGGCAGGGATGTGGATGGGTTTGTCGCTGTTGATAAGGCTTCGTTTGATCGCCTGCTTGATCCACCAGGACGCGTATGTGCTAAAGCGCGTGTTCTGGTCGGGATCGAATCCTTCGACGGCGCGGATGAGTCCGAGGTTTCCGTCGTTGATGAGGTCGTTAAGCGTGACGCCTCGCTTGGAGTATTTCTTGGCGATGTTAACAACTAGGCGAAGGTTGGACTTAACCATCGTCTCGCGCGCCTCAGCCGCGTCTGCTTCGATCTGCTCGCGCTCTTGGTATGTGATCTCGTTAGCGCTGAAGCGCTCACTCGCGTTCTGACCCGCTTGTACGAGGGTGGCTAGACGTTTTTCGTCTTCCGCAGCTAAGAGCGGGGATTCGTTAATTTGTTTCAGGTAGACTTGCAACCCAGCATCGACAGCGATGACACTACCTCCCGGCGCGTTCCCGCGCCTGAAATCGTTCGCCCATTATTATCATAGGCCAGCAATAAGTGGGTTGGCCACCCCGGGGCCTTCCCTCGCTATTACAAAACGATCCACACTTGCATGGGTCTTGTGATTTTCCTGCGGAAAATCGGTGGTCGAGTCCGGTTGTGCTGAGCTTCGCAGAACTAGTCGGTCTTCTCTTCAGCGCTGTCGGCATCTGCTTCGGTCGTGGCAGATGCTTCCTCGGTCGCCGGTACGTCGCCCGCCGTAGGTGTTTCTACGGCGACTTCCGCCTCAGCTGGGGTGGCGACGGCTTTTTCGCTGGCTTCAGGCAGCGGTGTAGGAGGAACGTGCGGAAGTGGCTGAATCAGCCCGGCGTCCGCATCTACTCCTGTACCGTGCAATCCGCCACGACGTTGCTTTGCCGGTTCGTTTGCAGACTCGCTGTCCTGCTCGGCTGACCATTCTGCACGCTTTTTCGAGAGCCCGATCTTTCGCTCTACCGGATCCACCCGCAGGATCTTCACCAGAACCTTGTCGCCGATTTTGACCTCGGCATGCGGATCTTCAACCTTATGATCGGCTAATTCGCTGACGTGCAAGAGCCCCTCGAGGTCGGCTTCCAGTTCAACAAAGACGCCAAAGTTCGTGATCTTGGTGATGGTACCTTCGACGATCTGTCCGGGAATATAGTTCTCTGGGACAGCGCGAGCCCATGGATCTTCGTTGAGTTGCTTTAGTCCAAGAGCGATTCGTTGTTTGTCTTCTTCGACTTTCAATACCACGCAATCGACTTCTTCGCCCTTTTTGAGAAGCTCGGATGGGTGACTTATCTTTTTCGTCCAGCTCATATCGGACGCGTGCAGCAGTCCGTCGATACCATCTTCGATCTCGATAAAAGCCCCATAATTCGTGAGGTTGCGAACGACGCCCTTGATGCGTGTGTTTGGCGGATATTTCTCTGCGACGTGCGTCCAAGGGTTTTGCTGGGTTTGTTTGATGCCGAGCGAAATCTCTTGCTTGTCTTTGTTGACATCCAAGACGATCACGTCGATCTCGTCGCCAACGGTGACGACTTCCGACGGGTGATTGATCCGGCGCGTCCAACTCATTTCGCTGATATGGACAAGACCTTCGACGCCCGCCTCCAGTTTGATAAATGCGCCGTAGTTGACGATGTTGACGACCTCGCCGCGGAGCTTTGTTTCGACTGCGTATCGTTGCTCGACCTCTTCCCAAGGATTTGTCTTCAGTTGCTTGAGACCCAGAGCGATTTTTTCCTTGTCGCGATCAATGTTTAGAATCTTGATCTCGATTTCGTCGTCGATTCGGACGAGTTCAGATGGGTGACCCACTCTGTCCCAGCTCATGTCGGTAATATGAAGTAGTCCGTCGATTCCGCCCAGGTCAACAAACGCGCCAAAGTCGGTGACGTTCTTGACGATACCTTTTCGCGTTTGTCCCAGCTCCAGCGTGGACATGAGGGCTTCTTTCGCCGCGTATCTGGCTTCTTCGATGAGTTTCCTGCGGGAAATGACGATGTTTCGACGTTCTTCGTCGATTTTGAGAATCTTCGCCTGGATTGTTTTGCCGATGAACTCGCCGATGTCGCCCGGGCGACGAATATCGACCTGAGAAGCAGGAAGGAACACGGGATAACCAATATCGACGAGCAACCCGCCCTTGATCTTCCGCATGACGCGACCTTCGACCGTGTCGTCCTCGTTCTTGGTGGCAACAATTCGCTGCCAGTTGAGAATCCGGTCAGCCTTGCGCTTCGAAAGGACAATGTGCCCGCTGTCGGACTCGACCGTCTCTAGCCAGACTTGGACTTCGTCGCCGATCTCGATGGCGTCTTCACCCTGCCATTCCTCGTCGGGAATGAGACCCTCGCTTTTTAGCCCGACGTCGATTACGACATCGTTTCCAGCGCGTCCTACGATCTTGCCCGTAAGAATAGATCCTGGCTTGAAACCGCCTTCCTCGTC
>JAJDDZ010000133.1 GCA_029260025.1 Phycisphaerae bacterium
ACGTCCAAGAGTTCAACAACCGACATCCCAATCAAAATCTTAAATTGATCGAGCGATGTCTCGTAACGCTCTTTCGCGCTCACCAATCCAGACTCCGCGCGTCGAAAACTCGATCGGGCACGCGGCGCCTCAAAAACGCTACGACTCTGACCCATCCGATTGATAAAGTCCGACCGAATCCAAAGTCCGCGCCGACTTTCGTAACTTCCGTAGTTGTTCGCGATCGCCGAGCGAAGTCCCTGAAGATTAAAATAGCGAGAAGCAACTTCAACCAAGAATGTCCTACGAAAACGCTCAAAAGTACGCACCGCATAGATCAAATCGCGCTCAGCCACATACCGAGATTCGTAAGCAACTTTCCCCGCACCCCGAAGCAAAGGAAGATCCGCAGAAAGAATAGCGCTACCACTCTCGCCCGAAGTCGTATGAACACCAAGATCCCGCATCAACGAGTTGACGATCTGTGCTGTCACCTGACCGCCGTAAGGAAGTCGCTGCGAAACAGCAAAATCGCTCACCGCCGTCATCGCCCGATCGAAATCGCGCACCTGACCGAAGTCCGCAAAATCAGCCCGGATCGACCCGACAAACTGAGGCGTCCAAAGATGGCGCTCCAAAGTCAAGTCCAACGCCGCGAGATAAAGAGATTCCTTCGCGTCTTGCAGGTCGGTGGCATGATCAACTGCGTATCGCAACGCATCGCGCAATCCAAAAACCTGCGCCTTCGCCCGCTCCGCCTCGCTGAAAATATCCCGCGAAAGCATAGGCCCCGCTCTGTCTTCGCCCGAACTCACTCTAAGTGCCGCAACCGGATCCACCTTATCATTCGATCTTCCATCGCCGTCATCAGGCAAAGCAGCCGCGACAGCACCTTCACCGATCGCGCCGTCATCAGTCACGTCTTTCGAAATGCGAAAGTTCTCAGGAAGCTCGGAAATCACCGGGCGAGGGTTGAGGCTATACATCTGCTCGGACCCACCATCAGGCGAATCAATCTCGCCAGTCTCTTCACCGAGCGCCACGTCCGATGTTTCTCCCAAAGCCGCCAACTGTCGATCGTGAACCGCCGCATAGACTTCTCGGTCAGTGCGATCGATCAGCATCGAGCGACAACCCGGGGCAGCCACCGTGCTCGCAAGAGAAAAGAGCAGTAAGAATGTGCGATTTGTGTGCTTCATGGATATCGACTCCCGTGCGCGTCGCATACACTCACCGCTTGCGTCCAATCCGTCAACGTCAACGCTCTCCCTCCCTACAAGAACCCACGAAAATCCAATGAATGCACAGCGTTCCGTCAGTGTTTGGCGACTCCCGCCCCGCCCGGTTACAATCAAAGCCCGATAACACGGCGACTATCTGAAGATAGGACGCTGTCACGAACAAACCGAACCCACTGACCAATAGCCATTGCGGTCCATGTCGCAAAACCCAATCATTACTGAGAATAGCCTCACGCTCGACCGCGCGTCATTCAGCGCGCAGGTCAACTTGCGCCAAGGCGACATTCGCTGGCGAATCCGCAGCGACTGGGAGCAGAAACTGCTCACCAAAGACCACCCCGACTGGTTTAACCTCGAAGGCGACCCCAGGGCCACCCAAGTCAAGACCGGCCATCTTCGATCCGTGTGGCGCGTCGAGCTAGGTAGAGACACACTCTACGCAAAAATCGTCTATTCCAGTAAAAACTCCTTGATATCCCGCGTCCGCCTCGCCCTGGGAAAAACAGCATCCCATCGCGAATGGCACATCGGCTTCGATGCCATGCGGCGAGGAGCACCAGTCATCCGACCGGTTGCCTTCGCCACGCGCTCCGGTCCATCACCAGCCAGTGTACTCATCTCAGAAGCTTTCAAAAACGCCAAAGAACTATCCATCGCCTGGCAAGACGCGATGAATGACACTCAAGCAACGCAAGGCTCCTCAAAAAAGCTAACCAAAGCGGTCGCAGACCTCTACGCCGCCGCCCACCAGTCGGGCTTCCTCCATCTAGATGGCCACCCCGGAAACATCCTCGTCGCCAGCACCAACGGCGAGATAGCAGCCCGCTTCGTCGATACAACCGAGGCGATTCTTTCCAACGGTCGCCCCCCATGGATCCAGATCATCCGCTCCCTTGCTCATCTGGACCATTACATGAAGCGGGTCGCGACGCGGAAGCAAAGGCTCCGCTTCCTGCGAAACTACCTAGAGCGCCTCCACGTACCCCAATCCCACCGCCACGAAATCTGGATGGAGCACACGATGGTCCCCGCCATCTTCGCACAAGAGGAGGTCCACGCCGCGACCCTCGCAAGACAGCGCGACCGACGATTGACCCACCCCGGCAAATACTTCGGCAGAATCGCCCTGGGCGGTGGCTGGCTGGCGACAGTCGTGCTCGACCTAGAGCGAAGACACGTCTTCCCCGAGCAAGGAACACCCGATTTTACCGAAACCCATTGGCGGGAGCTGCTCTCTGGAATCGAAAATGATGAAAACGGCATCGAGACAATAAGAACCCGCCTCGCAGCCAGCGGGTTTTCAGTCCGAACCCAGTCCGCAGGTGGATTCCTAACCGCATGTCGCTGGCGAATCCTCGGCTCACGAGCTTGGCGTCTATTCTTCCGCTGCCACGCACTACGACATCGAGATATCCCGGCTCCGCTCGTACTCGCCTGCCTGGAACATCGCTCAACCACCGGCGGCGTCGTTCGAACCTTGCTAGTCTACCCAGCCAACCAAGAACAGTCCGATCAAGGCTGATATCGCCGTATTCGCCCCTCTTTGCTTGACAGGAAACTTAGTGGTTTTCACAATACGCTCCGGTGCGAATGGGGTATCTCTGCGCAGCCACTGGCGGGGGATCCCAGACGGATGAGCAAACCGGATCCCCGCTAGGGAGTTCATTCATACCGACAACGGCGCATCCGCGAAAAAGCGCGGGCGTTTGACTTTGCAACACGCGCGACTGGTCCACCGACAGACCATAAACCCGGACAGTCGCGACGAACTTCAAAAGGCATTTGGAAAGGCGGATAGACGATGAGAATCGGGCGCAAAGCGAAGGCGTATGCTTCCCCAGGTTTCGCAAGTTTCCCAAGCGTCCTAGGAATGGTGCGCTTGGCGTCACTACTAGCAGTCGTGACCTGCGGGTCCACAGCTTTCGGAGAAACCGGATACTACATAACACAAAACGGCAAGCGCCATCCAATGGCACGCTCGACCTCCGAGTACGCCGTATTCCTAAAATCTTCCGACAATGCTGACGCATCCGCAAAAAGACTCCAAAAGTCCTCCCTGGGGCGACTCGATCGGTTCGAACATTTTCAATATGGATCAATGTTCCGCCTCACAACAGACCATGTCTCCCAGAAGCGATCCGCATCCATTCTTTCAGATCCAGACATCCTCGCAGTTCGATCGGTCTATCGATTTGGAAAAGAAGACGTCCCAATCGTCTCAACAGGGCAGATTGTCCTCAGACTCAAGCCCGACGTCACCGACAAACAGCGCGACGCTCTCTTCAATAAGCATGCCTTGGGCATCGTGAAAGAAATGAAATTAATGAAAGGCGTCTACCTCGTTCAGCCACTCGTTATCGATAGCGAGGTAACAATCGCCGAACGCCTTTCCTATGACAAGTTAGTCCTCTGGGCCAACCCAAACCTCATTAGACCAGCCGTCACCACCCAGGCGTCCTTCGCCGACGAGTTCTTCTCAAATCAGTGGCATCACCAGAATACCGGCGACAATGGCGGTGTCGTTGATGCAGACATCGACACCCCCGAAGCTTGGGAGATTTCCACGGGCGCAGGGGTTTTCGTGGGAATGATAGATTCCGGCGTCGATGTCAACCACGAAGACCTGATAGATCGCTACATTGGGTTCGGACGCGACATGACCAAGTCCTTCTTTGAGAGTGGCGGCACTGATCCGACCCCAAAGATAGCCACCGAGGCACACGGGACAGCCGTGGCTGGATTGATGGTCGCTTCGGCGAATGGCATCGGGGTTCGTGGCGTTGCCCCATCAGCAGTGTTCACCGCATCTCGGGGCATTGGCGTGCGTGGTATCGGAGAATTTAATTTCGCAGAAGCGTTCAACTTCGCATGGTCTAACGGCGTCGATGTCCACAACAACAGTTGGGGATTCGACGACGGGGGCCCCAATTCGCCCGTGATCGTTGATGCGATCAATACAGCCTTCCAAGAAGGTCGCGGTGGGTTGGGAATGGTTATTCTGTTCGCCGCCGGAAACGAAAATGCACTCCTCCAAACCGGTTTTGACCTTTCAACCGTCTCAACAGTCATCGGCGTCGGTGCAACCAACAGATCCGATAGAAGATCGTCCTTCAGTAACTTCGGACCCGACATCGATATCCTCGCGCCGGGAGGCAGCGGCGCAGGAGACATCGCAACAACCGACAACACCGACATTTGTTGCTTCTTTGACGAAGAAGGCGATCCCACCAACGACCCAGAAGAACTCTTCACCGCAGCCTGGGGATACAACCGTGCGGGGACCGCTCGAAACCCAGATTTCGGGCTTGAAACAGGCACAGACATTGACCAGCTCGGAAGCTACACTGGAACCTTCAACGGAACCTCCGCTGCCTGTCCAATAGCTTCAGGGGTTGCTGCACTCATCCTTTCGGTCAATCCAAACCTCACCGCCACACAGGTCCGACTATTGATGCAGCATACGACGGACCTCGTGTCTGCCGACGTTGCACGCTACGATCCAATCACCGGACGAAGCGGCGAGTATGCTTTCGGCCGCATCAACGCACACAAGGCAGTCCTCGCCGCACAGGCCTCACTAACAAACGGCGGGTTAACCTGGCCAGAAAGCGCGAAAGAACCAGCGATCCAAGCTTCTAACATGGTCTGGACCGTCGGCGCAGAAGCAAACGAGTTCCTCATCGTCCAAAGTCAGAACGAATTTGAATTCCTCCCGCAAGACGGTGCATGCTACGACTCGGATCAGGCGGGCTGTAGCGGCGTAGCCCAGACCGATCTACCCGACGACGTCTCCATCGTCTTCGTCGGCTGCGAAGGAACCTGCGCAAACGGTTCTGCCCAGGAGACCCAGGTGACGCGTCCCGAAATCGGATCGCGAACCGCCGCCATTTACGCCCGAAACTCATTAACCGGACGATATTCCTTTGGATCACGCGTTCGTATCGAAACCGCAAGAGCACCGTCTGTTGTGATCAACGTCTCCCCCCTTACCGGAGAATCACCACTAGAGGTCACCTTCCAAGGAAACGCGGTCAGCGAACTGGAAATTGACGACTCGCAAACCTCATGGGATTTCGACACCAACGACGGGATCACCACAGACTCATCAGACCGAACAACAACTCATACCTACACCGTCGCCGCAGGTATCGAACGAGCATTCACCGCACGGCTAACGATGTTCGACGCCGAAGGAAACGATGGAATTTCCGAAGTTACGATACGAGTGACAGGACCCTCCGTTGAATCCACCGGTACCGAGGTAGGCCCCGGCGACCTCGCCGTCGTCATCAGTCGTCCCGGATCACCCGGATCAGACATCGACAGCGGACAATCGCCGCTCGATGTCGAAATTGGCTTGCAGGCAACCAGCATCACAGGAATATTACAAAGCGTCTCGTGGGATCTCGGTGACGGCGACGTCGCCACAGGTCTGGTTATCCCCCATACCTATACAAACAGCGGAGCAGACTCAATCCGCGTACCCATCACCGCCACCGTCAGGACAACGACAGCCGAAGGACAAACAGTCTCGACAGTCGCTTTCAAAGTCCTGGACGTCGAACCCGGTGACGGCGAAACCGATACTGAAACTCCCACCCTTCCCGGAACAACGCCGATCAGCGGCACCGACTCGATCTTCGCACCCTGTGGGGCGACTGGCCTGATCCCGCTCTTGTTCGTGGCCTTCTCCCTCTCGCTTGTTCGCTGGGGAAGACGCCGAAAGTAAAAGAACCGGCTTACATGCGAGGGTAATCGTTCGAATCCATCGCCGCGACCTGCGTGTTGTTCATCGTAGGTCGCGGCGTTATTATGCGCAACGCACGACCGACACAACTTCAGGAGCAAACAGGCATGTTGCCAAAATCAAGCCCACGTCTTGCAGAGGTCATCAAGATCGCAAACGTCATCGCCAAAGAATACGAAAGAGAATACGTCGGAACAGAGCACGTCTTACTCGCGATCCAGCAAGAAGGCGCGGGCGGAGGGGCCGCTGTACTAAAAAAACAAGGCGTCACCGCAAAGAAACTCCGCAGCGAAGTCGAAAAGTTAATCAAAAAACAACTCGAAGAAACGTGGGTCTTCGGAAGACTCCCCGGAACCCCTCATTTCAAAAACGTCGTCGCCAGTGCGATCCAAGAATGTCAAGACTTAGGCTCTCCCGCCGTCTGCACTGAGCACCTACTACTCGCTCTGATAAAAGAAAAAGGCTGCGTCGCCTACCAGGCGCTCAAGGCAGCCGGCGTCACCTACGCGAAATCCAAAAAAGACGTCGCAGCCCTCACGGCTGAAAAATCCAAGTGACCGACAACCATTCACCACCGAAAAGCGACACGGAGGTTGGCGGCGCACCCACCCAATCCCAAAAGCGACGAAAGCTCGTCATCTTCGTAGTCATTCTCGCCGTCATCGCCTACGTCGGCGGTAACGGAATGAAAAACGCCTGGATACTCCAACGCCAGATCGAATGCTCAAGGTGCCTGCAGAGAATCGCCGAAGGACTCAGCACCTACAACTACGACATGAAAACCGCACAACAAACGCCGATCGAATTCCTGCGAGCAAAGGGCCTAGAAGAAAAATGGCTCATCTGCCCCAGACGCACCGGGCTGCAATCGAACTACGTCATCACAGGATTGCCATCCGAGGCGAAGGGCGCTGACGCCGAGATCATCATCTACGAACCCCTCGCCAACCACGACAACAAAGGCGCAAACATCCTCTACGCCAATGGTCACGCCCAATTCCTCAAACCAGATGAATACCGCGAGATGATTCGTAAAGACAAATAACGAACCGAGCGAATTGCCCTAAGACTTGGAAATCTTGATCTGAATCGCAGCACGCTTAATCGCGTCGCTCTTAGCTTCGACCGCCTCAACCGTCGCAGTCGCCATCGAACGAGCCTCACCCATCAAAGCATTAACCGCCGCAACGTCGATCTCATCCTTTTTCTTCGCCTGCTCGGTCAGGATCGTCAGATGGTTATCCGCAATCTGTGCAAACCCGCCATCGACAAAAAGCGTGTGCTTCCCTTCAGGCGACTCCACGCGAAGAGCACCAATCCCAAGCTTGCAAACAAGTGGGCCACGGTTAACAAGCGCTCCCATCTCGCCGTCATGCGCAGGAAACGAAACAAAGCTCGCCTCGCACTCAAGCACCGGTCGCTCAGGCGTAATCACGCTGCAATGAAATGTACTTGTCTTAGCCATTGGGTCTTATTCTTGTGGGGCACCGGTTTCTCAATGGTGAGCCGACTACTTTCCTTCCTTCGCCATATTCTCCGCCTTCGCCGCCGCCTCTTCAATCACCCCCACGTACAAAAACGCCTGCTCCGGAAGATGATCCCACTTACCGTCACAAAGCTCTTCAAAGCTGCGAATCGTATCTTCAAGCGAAGTATAGTTGCCCGGAAACCCGGTAAACTGCTCTGCCACATAGAATGGCTGAGACAGGAATCGCTCGATCTTACGCGCCCGAGCAACAACGATCTTGTCACTTTCGCTAAGCTCATCCACACCAAGAATCGCGATAATGTCCTGAAGATCCTTGTATCGCTGAAGCGTCTGCTGAACACGACGTGCGACGTTGTAATGTCGGTCGCCCAAAAGCTCAGGCGAAACCAATCGCGAACTAGACGCCAAAGGATCAACAGCAGGGTAAATCCCTTTCTCAGCGATGCTACGCTCAAGGTTCACCGTGTTATCAAGGTGAGCAAACGCCGTCGCAGGTGCAGGGTCCGTATAGTCGTCCGCCGGAACATAAATCGCCTGAATACTAGTCACAGCCCCACGAGTCGTTGAAGTAATACGCTCCTGAAGCTCGCCCATCTCGGTTGAGAGCGTTGGCTGATAACCAACAGCGGAAGGCATTCGACCAAGAAGCGCCGAAACCTCAGAACCCGCCTGCGAGAAGCGGAAGATATTATCAACGAATAAAAGCGTGTCAGCACCCGTCGAATCGCGAAAATGCTCAGCCATCGTCAGCGCCGAAAGCGCAACGCGAAGACGAGCACCCGGCGGCTCATTCATCTGACCAAACACCATAACCGTCTGATCCAGAACGCTCTTACCTGTATCGCCGATCTTCGCGTCCTGCATCTCCAACCAAAGGTCGTTGCCCTCACGAGTACGCTCACCCACGCCCGCAAAACAAGAGTACCCGCTATGAAAACGCGCGAGCCGTGCAATCAGTTCCTGAATGATAACCGTCTTACCAACACCAGCCCCACCAAACAGACCAGCTTTTCCACCGCGAACCAGTGGGCAAAGAAGGTCAATAACCTTAATCCCCGTCTCGAACATCTCTGTCTTCGACGTAAGGTCTTCAAAAGCAGGCGGCAGGCGATGGATCGGGAGGCGTTTTTTTACTTCCACCGGACCACGCCCATCGATAGGCTCACCGATCAGGTTAAACACCCGACCCAGCGTCTCATCTCCGACGGGAACCGTAACAGCCGATCCCGAATCGTAAATCTTCGCGCCACGCTGCATCCCCTCAGTAGATCCCAGAGCAACCGCTCGGATAGACCCGCCGCCAAGATGTTGCGCAACCTCACACCACACAGTCTCCTTCATGGTCTCACCAAGCACGGTACGCTCGACTGCAAGATGAAGTGCGTTATAGATTCCCGGCATCTTGTCTTCGTCGAACTGAGCGTCCAACGTCGAGCCAATCACCTGTGTAACTACGCCGTAGTTTTCGTTAGCCATCGATCTTCTTCCGAATTAAGAATTGCAAAGTGCAAACGCACGCTAATCAAGTGCGTTGGCACCTCCCACAATATCCAAGAGTTCCATCGTAATTGCAGTTTGTCTCGCACGGTTATACTGCCGTGTAAGACTTGTAATCATATCTCCCGCCGCCTCAGTCGCAGCTTTCATCGCAACCATCCGAGCGATTTGCTCGCTGGCGATCGCCTCCGTGAAGCACTGAAAAAGACGTATCCGAACCGTCGCCGGCAAGAGGTCTGCCAAGAGCGCCTCAGGGTCCGGTGAAAAATCATATTGCGTATTGTGAGACGTTTCCTCGACGCCTTCGACCGCGTCCTGCTGCAAAGGAAGAAGCTGAGCAACCGTTGCCGACTGCTTACCCGCCGACAAAAACTGCATATAGCAAACCTGCACAGAGGCAATTTCGCCAGCGACAAAGCGACCCATTAAGTCATTCGCAAGGGGCTCTATCTGGTCGAACCGAGGCTTATCCGTAATATCCGGAAGCGTCTCATCAAATTCTCGACCAAGAAACTTGAAATAGTTACACCCCTTCTTACCGACCATGTGAACGTCGGACGAAATCCCCGCATCCTCAGCACACTTCAAATGAGAAAGAGCAGTCCGAAGCACATTACTGTTATAACCACCGCAAAGTCCACGGTTACTCGTAATGACAACCATCGCAGACTTCTTAACATCAGCAGCAGGCCGCATCAGCGGGTGAGTCACCTCTTCGGTCACGCTCGACAGGTCAGAAACCAGTCGAGCAAGTCGCTCCGTATAAGGCTTCGAAGCCGTCGCCCGAGCCAGAGCAGCTTGAAAGCGCGCCGTAGCGATCAGCTGCATCGTCCGCGTAATCTTGCGGATATTGCGAACCGTCTTTCGCCGCTTAACGATGATTCTTGCACTAGCCATGAACTAAACTTCCAAAGCAATCAAGTGTTACGACGCTTCGCCCGTCTTCGCCACAAACGCCGCCTTGAAATTCTTAATGACTTCCTTGAGCTTCGCCGACGTCTCATCTGACATCACGCCTTTGTTCGTAATCTCGTCCGTGATTTCCGGGAACTCGCCATGAACATGCTTGATGAGTCCCATCTCAAAATCCCGAACTTGCGGAACCGGCAGATCGTCAAGGAAACCCTGTGTGCCCGCGAGAATGCTCACCACCTGGTCAGCCAAGCTAAACGGAGCATATTGTCCTTGCTTAAGAAGCTCGACCATCCGAGCACCACGATCAAGCTGGCGCTGTGTCACCGGATCAAGCTCCGTCCCAAGTTGCGCAAATGCTTCAAGCTCTCGATAAGCAGCAAGGTCAAGTCGAAGCGAACCAGAAATCTTCTTCATCGCCTTCCGTTGAGCGTTACCACCCACACGCGAAACGCTGATTCCGACGTTCACCGCGGGTCGAACACCAGCGAAAAACAGATCCGGTTCAAGGTAAATCTGCCCGTCCGTAATCGAAATCACGTTCGTAGGAATATAAGCAGAAACCTCACCCTCAAGCGTTTCGATCACAGGAAGCGCCGTCATCGATCCACCAGAATCCGGGTAGTGATGAACCTTGTAGCTATCCTTGTCCGAAAGCGAAGCAAGCCAGTTCTCAGCGTGCTCTTTGCCCTCAGGACGATGATAAAGACCTTCCGGATCATCCGGTCGATGCTCTCCCGGTGCTTTCAACCCTGCCGGGTGCTTTTTCGCGATCGAGCGATCCTTAGAATTGTCAGGAGTAGCTTTAGGAACAACCCCATACTCGTCGCGAACCTTGCAAGCACGTTCAAGCAATCGAGAATGCAAGTAGAAAACGTCACCCGGATAAGCCTCACGACCCGGCGGACGACGAAGAAGCAGCGATAGCTGACGATAGGCGTAAGCTTGCTTGGTCAGGTCGTCATAAACGCAAAGCGTCGCACGACCCTCCTGATACATAAAGTACTCCGCCATCGCCGCAGCCGCATAAGGTGCAATAAACTGAAGCGGAGCAGGGTCAGCCGCAGATGCGCTAACCACGATCGTGTAATCCATCGCACCGTTTTCACGGAGCTTGTCAACGATCCCGACAACCGTCGATTCTTTCTGTCCGACCGCGACGTAAACACAAATTACATCGCCACCCTTTTGGTTGATGATCGCGTCGATCGCGATCGCGGTCTTACCGGTTTTTCGGTCACCGATGATCAGTTCACGCTGACCGCGACCAACGGGGATCATGCTATCAATCGCCTTGATTCCCGTTTGCATAGGCTCGGTCACCGGCTGACGCTCAGCGATACCGGGCGCCTTGAATTCAAGCGGGCGGCGGTGGGGAGTCTCAATTACGCCTTTGCCGTCCAAAGGACGACCCAGCGGGTCAACAACGCGACCAATCATAGCCTCGCCGCAAGGAACACTCAAAAGCTCGCCGGTACGGCGGACCTCGTCGCCTTCCTTAATCTCTAGATAGTCGCCGAGAATAACAACACCGACAGACCCAGCTTCAAGGTTGAAGACCTGCCCATTAGCGCCGTTTTGAAACTCAAGACGCTCGCCAGCCATCGCGTTGGATAGGCCATAAACGCGAGCAATACCGTCACCGACCTCCAGAACCTTACCAACCTCGGCGACATCGACCTCGCCGCGATACTGGCGAATCTCTTCGGTAATGACGGACGAAATCTCGTTGACTTTGAACTTCATGTTGCTGTCTTCCTAAACCCGTATGCGATCTAACTTTGACCTATCATGCTCTTCCGACCGATTCTCTCGTCCCGACTGAGTCCATCTTTCTGAGCCGCAGGCCTCAGCCGGCGAGGACGCGGAACATCGAAGATCCCTCGCAAGTCCGCAACGCCAATTCTTGTGTGGCACCGGTTTGCAACCGGTGCATCCAACAGGCCAGCTAAGCAGCGCCGCCCTCTACATAACTTCGACCCGCATGCAACTCACGCGAAGCACGATCGAGAAGTTTCTCACCAATCACCGAAAGCTGACGAGATACGCTCATGTCGAGCTTCTCGTCTCCAATCTGAACAACAACGCCACCCAAGAGCGACGCGTCAATCGTTTCAATCAATTCCACCTCAAGACCCGTCCGCTTCGAAAAAAGATCCCGAATCTTCACACGCGCGCCTTCAGAAAGAGCAGCCGCAGATCGAACCGAAACTTTCGCTCGCTTAAGTCGCTCGTCGTCCACCCCCACAAAGCAGTCTGAGACCGCTTCAAGCAGTGAAAGACGACCGTTGCAGTTAAGAACCTGCAGCGTATCAACGAAAACATCGCTGTAGCGACCGCGAAAGAGCTTCTCAACAGACGCCTTGCGAGCGATCTCATCAACCGTCGGACTGGACAGATAGCCCGCAAAATCCGGAGTCTTCCCAATATAGTCAGCAAGATCCGCGAGCTCTTCGCGAAGCGTCTCAGCCTGATTCTGCTCAACAGCCAGCACAAGCGCAGCCGTCGCATAAACCTTGGCAAGTGCTAATTCTTGATCGTCAAACTTCGCCACAACGTTCTTCCTGTGTGGCACCGGTTTGTAACCGGTGCAACCCGTATTAGGTGCCACTCGTCTGAGTGGTGGCTCGCCCGCCAGTGCAAACTATCCCGTCTTTTCAAGCTCAGCGATCGACTCTTCAACAAGTCGCTCATGCTCACTCGCGTTCAATTCCTTCCGGATGATCTTAGACGCAACATCCGTCGCCAGTCGCGCACCCAATCCAAACAGCTCTTTGACGGCTGTGTCTTTGGCAAGCTCGATCTCGCGCTTCGCACGTTCAAGCGCCGCCTGCGCTTCAGACTTCGCGTGCTCTTCGATCTTGTGCTTAACCGCTTCCGCGTCACGCCGACCTTCGTCAACGATCGCAGTCGCTTCCGCCCGAGCAGCGACCAACTTCTCGGTATATTCCTTCATCTGAGCAGCCGCGTCTTCCCGATCCTTCTTCGCCTGAGCGAGAGAATCACGAATAAACTCCTCACGCTTCTGAAGCGCCGAAAGAATCGGCCCCCAGGCGAACTTGCCCAACACCAAAACAACACAGCCAAAGATGACCAACGTCCAAAGGGCGTTGCCAATATCACCGGCAAAAGGATTGCTCGCACCGCTGGCATCCGACGCAAAAGCGACATTCGGCAGCATCAGCGATGCAAGTGCAATGAGCGTCTTGTTCATAAACAGTCTCACGAAAGTATCTCAGGCATTTCCCGAGCAGAAGCCCGAGCCGCAGGCATCAGCCTGCACGGACGAGGTATCTCAAGGATCGCTCGGCACCAAGATCGCCCAGCATCCGAAGAACTCTCTTCTGTGTCGTACCGGCCTCAAGCCATTACGACACTTGTGTGGCACCGGCATCTTGCCGGTGTCTTCCATGTGGACCCGGTTTGTAACCGGTGCAAGTACACGTCGAAAACTCGCACGACCCAATTCGTTACTTAAAGAACCGCAAGCAGACCAACAACGACAGCAAACAGCGTCGCACCCTCAATCATCGCCGCCGTAATAATCATCGCAGTCGAAATGCTACCAGCAGCTTCTGGCTGACGTGCCATCGACTCGACAGCGCTACCGCCGATGCGACCAATACCAGCGGCACCACCCATGATGACCAGCCCAGCGCCAATAGCGCCACCCATCTTACGAGCACCATCGGTCGTCAGGAACGTTGCATTCTCAGCCGCCGAAGCCCCGTCAGCGTGATCCTGTGCCATAACAGGCGCAGAGAGAGAAAGCATGGTCCCGATTGCAATCATCGCCAAGGCGACTTTCGACAATTTCTTATTCATCTTAACTTCAAACCTTTCGAGTTCGTTGATCATCCGGTGGGGCGAAAGATCGTTTTTTCATTCGCCATCGCAGTCACGCCTTAAGGCCCGCGTGCCCCACACATATCCGGGCATGGCAAATTTCGTAATTCGTTGTGTGGCACCGGCTTCCAGCCGGTGAAACCGCCCATTCCTGTGTGGCACCGGTTTGTAACCGGTGCATTCATCCAGCCCTTAGTGGGCGGGCGCCTCACCGTGATCGTCGTCATGATGAAACACAACAGACATCCCAATGAATAGCGCCGTCAAAAAGGTAAAGATAAACGCCTGCAAAAAGGCGACAAAAATCTCAAGTAGATTGATCGCAACGCTAGCAAGAACAACAGGAACAGCGATCGCAAGACCCCCCGCATACCCCATCGAAGTCCCAGCAGTCAAAACAAACCCAACCAAAACCGCCAGCAAAATATGACCAGCCATCATGTTCGCAAAAAGTCGAACCGCCAAAGCAAAAACCTTCGCACCAAGACCAATGATTTCGACCGGCACCAATAAAGGAGCAAGCCAAAGCGGCCCAGGACAAAAGTGAGCGACATAATGCATCCCGCCAAGTCTCAAGCCGTTGATGACCATCATCAGCATCGTAAGTATCGCGAGCGTCGCCGTCGTCCAGATGTTACCCGTAGCCGTCCCGCCAATATGCAATCCAAAAAGAGGCGAAACCGAAGAAATCGGCAACAACCCCAAAATGTTGATCGTTAACACAAAGAAGAACACGCTCCAGATGTACTTAATGAAGCGATCCGTGTGATGAGCAAGCGAAGGCTCAGCCACTTCCGTACGAAGGTATTGGCAAATCGCCTCAAAGAAATTCGCAAAACCCGTCGGCACCATTCGACCAATATCATCCGTCCCCGCACGCTTGCGAACCAGCAGCGGAACAAGAAAAACAAGCAATGCGCCGGCAACGATCATCATCACGATCTGATCGCTCAAGAGCGTGATCGTCCCTTCAGGCGTAAGAGGTCCCCAGTCCGCAGCCTCGGTGAACAAGGTGTGCTGAATAACATGTGAAAGTGGGTTACTCGATGCCAGCATCGTTTATTCCGGTCCCGCCTTTTTCGTATCCGTGATCGTTAATTTGCTGCACCGAAGTGCAAGCATCACATCCGCAACCAGCAGCACGACGTAACTGATCGCCACCCAAATCAGAAACGGCTCCTTAGGAACCACTTCAGCAAGGGCAATCGCAACCGCACCTCCGCCGACAAGCACAAATCGAAGTGCCATCGATCCAAGGGCAGCCTCTACCGCACCGCGACCCGCCCTAAGCGCCAAAAAAACCGGAATCGATCCGACCCATGACCCAAAAAGACTAACGCCGCATCCCGCAAGCAGCCCGACAACCGCGCCGTCGCCGCCAAACCGAACTGTCGGAACGTAACCAGCCGCCGAAACGCAAGCCACCAGCCCAACCGTCCAAAAGAAAAACTTAACCATCCCTGACGAGATCGAACTCACGACTTATCAACCCGGCTGTCCTCGATCGCCTCGCGACTCATCCGCAAAGCATCCCGAACCAAGTTGTACATGCCGCCGATCAAGCCCAAGATCGCGCCAATCAAAATGCCCCACGGCTTGGTCAGGTAGAACCAGTCAACCAGCCAGCCAACGAAGCAAAAACCGCCAACAGCCACCGAAAACTCGTATCCGAGCCTGAAAGCAGCCATCCGACGCGAAACATCGTCTTTCTTATCCGCCATCCAGGTGACCCAGAGAGCCACCAAAACTTTGTGCCAAAAATCACGAAGTCCCGGCTAAAACAGGGCGCCAAACAGCGCCCATCTCCTCCCCGTCGCGGAAGGCTCTCGCCCCGCGAGGGCCACGCATACTAGCATCACAACAAACCCGATCAAGGCCCATTTTCACAACATTTTTCAACCATACCAGCACTGATACCAACAACACCCCAAAAGCGCAGAACATGCCCGCCTCCAACCGCAAATCCCATCGGGACATTACGATTAACCGCCAACAGACAGACGCGAGAGTCAAAACGAAAGACGTGCCGAGTAGGATTTGACGAAAACGGGGTGCCATGGTCAAGCGAAATGCCGCCATGCCGTTTCAAAAGCGACCGGACCTCGGATCGGCCATCCCCCCTGGGTGCCACTCGTCGGAGTGGAGGCTTGCCCGCCAATGTCCCAAACTCACGTCCAAACCACCCCAAGTCCGATGCACCAAATTAGAAACGCCTTTTTAACGGGGAAAAGCCAAAGAATGATCAAAAACCTAGCCATCGTCGGAGCAACCGGAGCAGTGGGCGTCGAAGCCCTCCAGATCCTCCCCCAAAAACCTCTCAAAATCGAGAATCTAACCCTCCTAGCCTCCCCAAAGAGTGCCGGAAAAGAGATCGCTTTCGGCGCGCAAACAGTTACTGTTAAGGCACTTACAGAAAATAGCTTCGCCGGTATCGACTACGCCATCTTTAGCGCCGGCGGCGACCAGAGCAAGAAATTCGCCCCCATCGCCGTGAAAGCGGGCTGCGTCGTCATCGACAACTCATCAGCCTTCCGAATGGACCCCGACGTCCCCTTAGTCATCCCAGAAATTAACCCAGATGCCGCTCGCGCTCACAAAGGCATCATCGCCAACCCAAACTGCTCCACCATCATCATGAACATCCCAACTTGGCCACTCCACCAAGTAAACCCCATCCAACGAATCGTCGTCAGCACCTACCAGGCAGCCAGCGGAGCAGGGGCAGCCGCCATGCAAGAACTAAAATCCCAGTCCGCCGACATCCTCGCCGGAAAAGCAGCAACTCCCAAAGTCCTCCCCGTCCAGTGCGCCTTCAACGTCTTCTCCCACAACACACCCATAGGCAAAGATGGCTACAACACCGAAGAGCGAAAGATGATCGACGAAACCCACAAGATTTTCGCTGACACAAGCATCGCCATCACCGCAACCTGCATCAGAGTCCCCGTCCTCCGCGCCCACAGCGAGTCCATCAACTTGACGTTCACCAACCCCATCACCCCAGACCAAGTTCGCGAAATCCTAAAAAGTGCCAAAGGAGTGACACTCGTAGACGACCAACAAGAAAACATCTTCCCCATGCCCATCACCGCTTCAGGTAATGACGACGTATTGGTAGGAAGAATAAGACAAGACGTGTCACAACCAGATGGCCGAGGCATTGAGATGTTCATCTCCGGCGACCAACTAAGAAAAGGAGCAGCCCTGAACGCAATCCAAATCCTAGAGTTGCTAACCAGTTAATCCTTCGCAATAAAGCCACGTTCCAGTTGAAGAAAGTCGTAGATGGATAGGTCACGGGCCGGCATGGTCCATGCTAGGGCGGCCATGTCTTCAGCAACGAATCAGAGCAGCGACCGTAAGGGAGCTAGACG
>JAJDDZ010000134.1 GCA_029260025.1 Phycisphaerae bacterium
CCTAGTGCGCATCGTTTACGGCGTGGACTACCAGGGTATCTAATCCTGTTCGCTCCCCACGCTTTCGCGCCTCAGCGTCAGGACAGGCCCAGTGACTCGCTTTCGCCTCCGGCGTTCCAACTGATATCTACGCATTTCACCGCTCCACCAGTCGTTCCAGTCACCTCTACCTGCCTCAAGAATACCGGTTTGCCGCGCAATTCCCGAGTTGAGCTCGGGGATTTCACACGACACCTGATATTCCGCCTACGCGCGCTTTAAGCCCAATAATTCCGAACAACGCTTGCACCCTCCGTATTACCGCGGCTGCTGGCACGGAGTTAGCCGGTGCTTCCTTTGGGGTTGGTCATTTTTTTCCTCACCCCTGACAGCAGTTTACATCCCGAAAGACTTCCTCCTGCACGCGGCGTCGCTCCGTCAGACTTTCGTCCATTGCGGAATATTCGTTGCTGCAGCCACCCGTAGGTGTCCGGACCGTATCTCAGTTCCGATGTGTCGGTTCACGCTCTCACGCCCGATACCCGTCACTGCCTTGGTAGGCTGTTACCCCACCAACAAGCTGATAGGACATGAACCGCTCCCGGACCGTCGGAGCTTTGCCAGCAGAATCATGCGATTCCACTGGGTCATCAGGTATTACCGGCACTTTCGCAAAGGGACCGAAGTCCCGCCGCTATCCCTGAGTCCGGGGTACGTTATCCATGTATTCCTCACCCGTTCGCCACTAACGTAATTTCCGAAGAATCTACGTCCGTTCGACTTGCATGCCTTAGCCACGCCGCCAGCGTTCGTTCTGAGCCAGGATCAAACTCTTCAGTTTTTTGATCTTTTAGCTCTTGAGCACCAGTATCGATTGCTCGACACTGAATGTTCAGAATTGACCATTGAAAATAGGCTTCACACTCTTGTGTCACAAGAATGCAAAACCCGCCGGCTCCTGGCTGGAACCGGCAAACTAACAGCTCCCAATAGAAACGCGAACGTTTCCGGAAGGGAACATAAACGAATACAGGCCACAAAGGACACAGCCCATATCCGCTTCACATTCTCGCGACGACAAACCTTTTCACTTGTCAAAGAACAACCTCTCATATGAGAGGCGAGTCGCGTATGTTACGCACGACTCACACCCTGTCAAGCACCTGAAATCACCATTTCCGCCTCATTTCAATTAAATTTGCGCTTTATCGATTTTTCTGCCCCCCACTTTGCCTCGCCAACGCTTACAGCCAAAATACCACGCGATGAAACCGCTTAACAAGACTTCCTCCGATACAGCAAGTAGCCGGGCACTGGTTCCTGCGATCCTGTTGGCCCTGATCGTATGCGGCGGAGCGATCGTAAGACTCGTCGGTCTAGGTGGGCGGTCTCTTTGGGCTGATGAGTTTTGTACGTGGCATGTTGCGCGCATGCCGCTTAGTGAAAGTTTGCAATGGGGACCGGAACTCACAAAGCCGCCACTCTATCAACTCGCACTAAGAGCAATCACACGCGAGACACAACCCGAAGAGTGGCTGCTTCGACTCCCCGCCACGATCGCTGGCATCTTGACGATCATCGTAGCCTACACACTCGCGCGGCGCGCTAGCGGGCTAGTCGTGGGACTTGCGGCGGCAGGGTTGGTAGCGTTCAACCTCTTACAGATAGCCTATAGCCAAGAAGCAAGACCCTACACGTTTCACGTGCTTGGTGCCACAGTCGCGACACTCTTCTGGTGGCGCCTCGTCGTCCAACCAACGATGTTACTTGCGCTCGCGTACGTCATCGCCGTAGTCCTAACTTTCCATTCTCATTATCTCTCGCTCTTGGTTTTCGCATCGCATGCGCTTTGGTGGCTAATGGTCTCTCGTCGCGATGGAAAATGGCGATCGCCCATCGCCCCCTGGTCATTGATCTTCGCTGGCGTTCTTTGCATGCCCATCGTCGTCAATTACCTGCGTCTTCGCACATCCACGTTCCAAGGTCTCGCCTGGATCAAGCCGCCGACATGGGGCGTTGCGGTCACTGTGCTAAATGACCTAGGATTTGGCCTAGTTTGGACCGTCGGGCTGGCGGCTGCCGTTGTCGCTTGGTCAATCTCGATCTACTGGACAAGCGCGAAAGCTGCATCCGGCCCGCTCGCCAGACTTTCTACAGGGCGCCAAGACGTTGTCGGTTTGCTAGTCATTTGGCTTGGCTGCAGCTGGTTTGGGCTCTTGGTGCTCTCCTGGATTGCCCACCCCGCGATGGTCGATCGGTACGCAATTCCGGCAGCCATTCCGACGATGCTCATCCCATTGGTCGTAGCAGGGCGCATCAACAAGTGGATTCCGATTGGCATGATGCTCGGTTTTTCGGCGGTGGGTTTGTACCGATGGCAGAATGAACGCCTCGTTTTTGATCCGGGTTTCCGCGAGCTTTCGGCTTATCTAGCCCAGACCATCGACCCAGAGCGAGATCTCGTCGTCCTGACAATCGATAGGCAGACGCATCCCGACTGGATCGACGCAGAGCGACTGCCGTTTGATTACTACCCGATCGAGGGCGCGGAGATCGGCGAGCTTCACATAGACCCGGACGGTCAAACTGTTTTGAACGACGTGCTCGAAGACCCCAGACAGATTTTTCTCATCGTGCTATGGGCCGATCCGTTTCCGATCCTCGAAGCGGCAGGAAGGCAAACGCTCCCCTTTGAAATCGACGGCGAGCGATTTTCTCGATTGTTGTTTACGCCCTACCGGCTGATCCGAATTGCCGCGAAAGAGTGATTTTACTGGCGACTATTGTCCGTCCGAGGATTTGCATGAACGCTCCCTCGCAGCCTGCACATCTGACTCATCGAACGAGTACCTGAATTCGCGCTCCCACAGCTCTCGCCCACCTCCAAAATATCTTAAGTAGTTGGTCACGTGGACCTCGTCGATGGAGATGCGAAATCCGCCTTTGAGCTCCTCGCCGTTATACGCGGTCCATACGCGAAACCTATGCCTCGGTTCGAGCCCCCCAGTGCCATGCCATGTTCCATCGAGTGCGCGGAATGAAACTGCCTGCATGAATCCGTTCCGCTTTGGGATCGATACTTCTTCGGTATCCTCAGCTGAGTAGGTTAACGCCAAGTGCGGTGAAGCGCCATATTCGGTTTCTCTGAGCTCGAGTATCAACCGCTTGGGCACGATCGTGGTTTGGGTTCTTGGTGTCTCTGGAACGAATAAGACTTCGAATTCTGGCGTTTCGACGACTCCACTCCAGAGCTTGGCCGCCGCCCACCCCTTTGGTTTTTCATTCCACTGCCGACTTGGGTTCGCATACCTGACCCGGACCACATAGGGGCCCGGTTTAAGTTTGCTGCCAACTTCAGGAAGCCAGAAACAATATGACCTCGAAGGAATCTCACTTCCATCAAGCGGAATGATGTTCGGCTCGGAGTCGTAGAGCCATGCTCGCGGATTAGCCTGTGGAGAAACGACCCAGGTCGCGCCACCATCCAGAGTCAGCGTTATGTTCCAGAGGGTCACGGATGCGTCGAACGACTTGATGTGCGGAGGTACCTTGTCAGGTACCGCTTGGAACTCCAATTTCACTATCAACCCCTCCCCAACTTCAACAGTCTGACGCACCGTTGCGCGGCACCGAATTCCGTTCTCGATCTCTCCCCATTCCGTAGTCAAACGAGCATCGTTGGCTGGCCTTGCGGCTGATTTTCCTTCGTGGTTGCCAGAGTACGACTCGCTTGCTGCGAAGCCCATGAAGCAGAGACACACTATGATGCGACGATCGGCCAAACTCGAATTCCAACCTCAGTTCCCAGATAGGCTCCCGTTACTATACCAGAAGCAATCGCGAGGTCGCAAAACAATGCCTACCGACACTTCAATTAACCGGTTTCGATTGCTGGGTGTGTTCCAAGATCGCAATAATCATGACCACGCACAAGCACTGTAAGAGAATCAAAATTGCCCCGGTCCAGTTCGTTGTCGGAAGCAAAATCGCCGGCAGACCCGTCGCAGCCGTCGCCAGGTAAATCGTCAGCACGGCTCCCCGCTCGGTAAGACCCTTCCGCACCAATCGATGCGAAAAATGCCTGCGGTCGCCGCGAAAAGGGCTGATTCCCAACCTCAAACGATGAATGACTACGCTTGTCACATCGTACAACGGAACCGCAAGCACAACGATCGGAACGATGACACCCAGCGGCTCGCTCCCCTTCGACGGATCGTAAAACGTCGTCAAAATCGTAAGCACAGCCATCATGTACCCGACAACAAGACTCCCCGCGTCGCCCATGAAAATGCTAGCTGGGGAAAAGTTGAAGACCAAGAACCCCAACAGCGAACCAGCGACCACCCAGGCAAGCACCGGAACGAAAACCTGACCCGCCATCATCGACGTCACGCCGAAGATGGCAGCCGCGATCATGGCGACGCCCGCACTAAGTCCGTCCATGTTGTCGAGAAAATTAAATGCGTTTGTAATCAGAACGATCCACAAAACGGTAAGACAAATCGAAAGCGGAGGGCCGAGTGCTTCGACAGCACGAATCCCCATGGGTCCGGCGATGAATAGCGCGACCGCAATTTGAACGACGAACTTCGGAATAGGGCCAAGCGCTCGCCGGTCATCGATGAGCCCAACGATATGTAGAACGATCGCACCGCCGCAAATGGCGAGCACCATTCCGAGCTTCGAGGCGATTCCTTCTGCATGCGTTGCGAAAAGTGAAGGGATCCATTCCGGGAGATCATCGCGACCTAGCATTCGCGCGAGCGCCGTTCCCAAGACGATAGGAGAAATGATCGCGACGACGATTGCGATCCCGCCGCCGAGCGCAACGGGTTTCTCGTGTCCTTTGTGACCCGCCGGTCGATCAACGAAGTTGAAACGTATCGCGCAGCGACGCACCACAAGCGTACCGATCAGCGATACAGCGAAGGCCCCCCCGACAGAAAGCAGGATCAATCCAAGCATGGCATGGGAGTCTAGTGTAGAAACTTGTAACTCGCCACCATATCTAACTACGAAAAGGGACAGCGGCAGGTTCACCGATAAGTCTGGGACTGGAAACGAATCGGGTCATTGGGTACCATCCGAGACCGGTGGTGGTCGGTCTGGATCGGTTCTGATGGGAAATCAAGAAGAAAACCAACCTGGGTTAATTGGAGATTTATGATGCATCGAACGAGTCGCTTCGCGGTGGGGACTTCGGTCGCCCTCGCACTGATCGCCACGCCGCTTCTTGCCGAAAGTGAAAAATTGTCGGATCCCAAGGAAATCCTCAAGCGTGCGGACGCGGCAATCAAGATGGTCAAGACCGTCGACTATGAGGCGAAGTATACATCAACCGGATGGGTCAAGGCGTTCGTGGCCGATGTCGAGGGCAGGGTGGTCCTCGGACCAAATGGAGATTACGAAGTCCCCCGTTTCTACTGCGAAGTTTCAATGAAAAAGCCCGACTGGGAAGCGGCGCAGAGCTTTACCGCCGGTTGCGATGGCAACGAATACTACTTGATCGATGCGAAAACAAAGAAAGCCTACCACGATATCGACCCGATTGTCCTTGGTGCGAATTCTCGAGATATTCAACGAGTCTCGATGCGCGAGTTTACGGCCGACGAGCCGTTCAAGGATGAACTTGAGTCGAAAGACATCAAGCTAAACGACAACAAGACCATCAACGGCGAAACGTGTTATGAGCTTGAGATTAAGACCGAGGGCGGCCGTCAAAAGGCGATCGTCTGGTGGATTTCGACCAAAGACTTCCTCCCGCGCGGCGTCAAGAGAGTTCACGCACCCAGAGGCGGCGAAGGTGAGGACGGATCCACGCAACTCATGCTCAGTAGCGTCAAAGCGACGACTAATTCAAAAGCAGCCATCTTCAAGCTGAAGGTACCGGACGGGTACACTCAGACTGGCGACTTCGCCCCGTAAAGGCAGCGCCTGCCAAGCGCTTTGCGATCGAAATGCAGGGAGCACCCCGGAGTGCTCCTGTTTTCTTGCAAGAAAATGGATCGTCAATATTTTTCTGACGTGGCGAGATCGAAGACTTCGTGAGCCGGATTCAGTTTGCACTTGCGGTATTCCGCCCGACACGCGTAGCACGTCGTCACCCGACCCAGGACAGAATAGATAATCAAGTCCAACAGAATTGCACTACCGAGAACCGACCACGCAATCACGACCGACACCGTAAAATAATAAATCGCGATCAGCCCAAAGACGACCACGATCCCAAACCCCAGCGCCTGCGGAAAGTCTTTTCGAACAAACAGCTCGGTACTCTCGCAAACCGCGCAACGGTCAGCCATGTCCTCGGTGCGAACCATCTCGGACACCGTTATTCGGTGTTTGGTATGGCAGCGCGGACACTCCATCGTCTCGCCGCACGCCTCAAGCGGCTCATACTCGATGATGGCGACACAAGTCTCAGTTGGACAGTGATATCGAATCTGCATTCGTTCTCTTCCTTCCCCCCTTTACAAGGGGGGATCAAGGCGGGTCCGCATCTCACAGCAGCGCAGCTATCAGAGTGGCCAACCGCACTCCATAAGCAGCTGCTGGCCCGCCAATTCGCCAACGTACGCGAAAACCGACGCAAAATAAAGAATCCCCGTCGCAGACTGCGTGGCTCGAAGCTTAACGCAGTCAGCCACCATAAACGCAAACACCCCGACCGAAAGCAATCCGACCGCACCCCGCAAACTCACCACCAACCAAGATCGGTACACGAGCGTCACCAGCGACGGCGATGATGCCAGCTCGATAGGCCCGGCTGACCGCGTCATCCACCAACCCAAAAGAAAACTCACCAACACAAACGCGGTTTTCACGACGACAGACCAGACAAGCACTCGACTAAACCAACGCAGCGGGGTGATCGTCATCTTCGTCGCAGTTAAATACGCATGCCCCAATAGCCAAGCGATCGTGATACTCCCAAGAACCATCGCACTGGCCAGCTGCCCGACGACGGTCATCATCTCCGCAAATCCGTAACCTGGCACGCCGTCGAACCGATTCGCCAATACCGTCAAAGCAGAGCCACAAGCGGCCGCAAGTCCCACAGACCCGAACATCGCCGCCACCATGCGGATCATACCCGCGTTCCCCTCGGCAATGGGTGCAAGTACAATTAAGGAAGCTGCCCCGAGCGCAGCTATGAACCCCGCAAGAACCGACCAATGGACATCGGCAGCGCCACCCGGCGTTTGCTTCAGCAGCCAAAACGAAACACCCACAAACATCGGCAGCGTCAAGAGCCCCACCACTCGGAGAA
This sequence comes from Phycisphaerae bacterium, assembly GCA_029260025.1. Classification (GTDB taxonomy): domain Bacteria; phylum Planctomycetota; class Phycisphaerae; order UBA1845; family UBA1845; genus JAJRUK01. The sequence goes on from JAJDDZ010000134.1 coordinate 7,250, forward strand.
ATCGCCAGGCGATCTGCTCCACGCGAGCCGTCGAAAGGACCACGAGCATCCCTCCGGCAATAGAATATAGCAAAGTCGCGAGCATGAATTCTCCGACGACCAGCGCCAGGAACTAAACCGCCAATTGCCGTCAAGGCGGCCCCGCGACTACGATACCCCATGCTGGCAAATACGTACACGGGCCACCGATTCGCAGGACCACGCAACGATGACCGACAAGATCCCGACAGAACTACCGCCCCAACGACACGTCCGAATCATCTGGAAGGTGTTGACGTTCACGGGGCTTTTCATCCCGACACCACTTCTGGCGTTTCTCATCGCGATGATCGGTATCGTATGACTTGGCGTCGAAGAGATCGATTCAGAGAAAATCGCCGAAACGACTCCTGTCTGGGTCGAAGCTGCCTCAGGCTAGCTTATGACTGGTGCTATCCTTTTGAGTTCGTGGGGATGTCTCACAATCTTCGTTCGTCTGCCGCTCCGCGCGATCGGTGTAGGATTTGATCGATGGTGGTTAATCCACACGATCACTGGACTCGCATTCGAGGCTGCCCTCGTGACGCTTACTTGGGTGGCATTCCTAGTTCTTAGGTTGGCGAAGTTCTCGCGCGGACCGTCAAATCAATCGATCAGCACTGACATCCTGCTCACAGCGCTCCTAATCGGCGGCTCAGCGGAGATTGAGCAATTAGTATCACGGAGGTATGTGTTTCAAGTGATCGCAAAACGGAACCCACCCGCCGCGATGTTTCTTTGCGGACTGTTCTTGGCAGGGATTCACCTGCCTAGTGAAGGGGGATTCGCACCGATCGCGATGCTGAACCTATTTATCGTCCACGTCTTGTTCGCGATGCTCTACTTGCGAACTCGAAGTTTATCGCTTCCGGTGGCCGTCCATGCAGGTTGGAATTTCGCGCTGGGAACGGTATACGGAATGAGCATCAGCAGAAACGACGCACCGGCGACTATCTGGGTAACTGTCGCGAAACCCGGATTGTGGACTGGAGGGGCGTTCGGACCCGAGGGCGCCCTGATCATCACGATACTGCTCCTGGTCGCGACCACCTGCATAGGCAGACCCGTGAAACAACAAAACCCGTCGCCGGATCTTTTATCACCGGACGGTACTACCCCATCGCTCCGTTTACCGCTCGTGGCTGCGACCGCTCCAAAACAAGGCTAGCGATCGGCGCACTGCGTCGAACTTCGCCGGTCACGATCATCTCGAATCGTTCGAGAGCATCATCCCAGCAATGATGCTTCGCGACATGCACGCGGGCGGCGTCACCGATGCGGCGTCTCTCATTCGGATCGTGCAGAAGTCGTCGCACGTCGCGAATCAGGGCTTCCTCGCTCCCAGAGACAAGGTATTCCTGTCCATTTCTCCCACAGAGACCTTCCTCGGCGATGGGCGTCATGACGACCGGTTTCGCAGCAGCCATTGCCTCAAGAACCTTGTTTTGTAGACCGCGAGCGATCCGCATCGGGGCAACGCTCACGTCAATTCGCTCCATCACGGGTCCAATATTCGAAACCCCGCCCGTAACCTCAACACCGGCTACATTGGCTAGCTTTTGCACCGACGCGTTCGGAGAACGCCCTACGATCAGGAACGTGGCATCGGGAACCGCCTCACGAATACCAGACCAGCAGCGCTCAACGAACCAGCTCACGGCATCCACATTCGGACGATAATCCATCACTCCGACGAATCCGACCGTCGGTGGATGTGCCTCGGTTACAGCCTGATCGCGTGAAGGCAGCGGCACGCCGTTACCAACCACATGCAACCGATCCTTGGCGACGTAGTTACGCAAGCTCCTCGCCTCCGCATCCGTAATCAAGATCGTCGCATCAAATGTACTCGCCCATGCACGTTCTTTTTTGCTGAGTCGTTTTCCTTCGGTTTGGTAAACGTGGCGCATCGGGAAAGAAGCTGCTTTCGCATAGGCGAGCCACTTTTGACTATCGCAGTCGCAATAATCCATCACGCGATGTCGCACATGCGTCCGAATCAAGTACGGGGCCATGCCCGATGAAAACCCGACCGCGGCATCAAAACGTCGCCCTCGCGATAAGCGACTAATCTCACGCATCATCTCAGGATGACGATAGTACGCCTCCGTCACCGTCCCACCACGCAACAGTCCCCACAAACCGCGAACCTTGGCGATCCTTTGATTCAAATCGATGGCGACAACCTCGATGCAGTATTCGCGCAGCTTATCAATATGGACGCGGTCAGCCTGATCATCCACGAAGCACGCAAGCGTCACGTCATGATGCTTGCTAAGATGCTCAATCTGCCTGAACGCGCGAAGCTTATCCCCCTTGTCAGGTGGATATGGAATTCGATGGGCGAGGTAAAGGATCTTCATTTTTCTACCCTGGTACATGTTTCGAAACGTATCCCCCGACCACGCGCGTCACACCAAGCGGCAAGTATCGCCACGCCCTCCGCGCGAGTCCGAACGTCGGATTTGTCGGCGATAGGTCCGGTGCTTTTTGACCGTGGGGAATGTATGTTTGATATTGCAGGCGTCTTGGTTCAAAACCATTGAACCGCTTGAAGTTATAGCTTCCAGTATTGTCCACTCGTGAGCGACCAAAATCGAAAACGCGATAGCATTCTTGAACCGCACGCTCCATTAAAGAAAAATAAATGAAGTTCGCAGCGCTATAGCGACTCGCATCGTCGGAAGTTCCAATAAAGTAAGGCATCACCCGATCGCGAAACAAGAACGAAACCAACCCAGCCACAGGTTGCCCATCCTTGCTGACCAGTGAAACCCAGCACTTCCCTTGAAAGGCAGTAAGTAGCTCGCGGAAAAACTTCTGAGGATACGCAATTGACGCGAGGCGCTTCATGCCCCGAACATAGAGCAACCAAACATCGTGAAGATGCTCGTCGCCGAACGAATTCGACAGGTCATATTTGTCACGACCGTTGCGGGCCGCCGCCCGCGCCTTGCGCGGAAGCCAACCAAAAACCTCCTCCGCAAGCACAGGGAGTTCCCGCTCAAATCCAACATATTTTTCGATGATAGGAAGTTCCGAGACCGACGCGTTTTCACTTCGGAGATCAAGCGAGCGACAACGCTCTCGATCGGCAAGGTCCTTTGCATAGTCAAAAAGCGCGATCGAAGCTCGCCGATCATCCGTAAGAATCCCGCCGCCCACTGCATAAGGAACGCTCACAAGCATCCGTCCCGCAAGACAGCTCTTGACCAAGAACAACGGTAAAACGCCCACGATGTCAGAACCGCGCCGCGCGATAAGATAATACGGGCGGTGTCCAAAAGAATTTGCGACAGCATCTCGCCAACCCATCGAGTGGAAAATAGTCCCGTCGTCATGCGACAACACATAAGCATCCCACGAACCAAGGTCGCCTGTTTCCGCAAGAGATATGCCACAGGGCCGAATGTCTGGACCCGGAGGTGTGATCAGTCGCTCAGCGCGCTCATTTTGGTTCAATGTCTTAGGCATGCACACCAGCTTCCTCGGCCACGCCGGGGCGACTCATTGAGGCATGCGAGATTACATAGTGGTGCTTTCCCGACTGCGACGGTGGAATTCGATCGACACAACGAACGTCGATAGAAACTGATTCGCCAAGCACAGGACGAACGCTCTGTTTTACCGACTCGCGCGAAACAAGGGCAGCACGATCGTCACAAACAACATCCACCATAACGCTGAAGTCTTCATTTTGAGTCACGCGGAATTGAGAAATCCCTTGCATCGCCCTAAGCGGATAAATAATCGAGAGCGCATGCTTGACGTCTCCGTCAGGCAGGTACAGAAAATCGGTGCTACGCCCCGAAACCACGTCCATCATCGGCAACCCGCGGCCGCACGCACACCGCCCGGGTAGCAGACGCCCAACGTCGCCAGTGCGATATCGTATGAGTGGCATAGCGAAGTTATCCAGATGGGTTACCACGATCTCGCCCTGCTCGCCGACGGGAACGGGTTGATCGTCTTGGATTACCTCAACTACGACGTGTTCTGCCATCAGATGCATCGATCCGGACGAACATTGATGCGTAATAAACCCCGCATCGCGACTCCCATAGCAATCCGCCACCGGAACGCCGAAAAATTCTTCGATCTCCTCGCGATCGTGCGGCAAGCAGACCTCGCCAGTTACGAAAACTGCCCTCAGGGCTGTGCTGTCAACATCAGAGATTCGATTTCGAGCATGTCGAACCAGAAGTGCGATACTGCTGGGGTAACCGAACA
>JAJDDZ010000135.1 GCA_029260025.1 Phycisphaerae bacterium
CATCCAGTGGCTCATCACCGGCAAGACCGTCTCACCAATCGAACCCTCAGAGGCGATGTACACCCTAAACGAAGGACACCTCAACGCAGGATTCATCTTCTTCGCCATCTCAATACTCGCCACCCTCATCTTCGGACGATACCTCTGCGGATGGGGATGTCACCTCGTTGCCTACCAAGACCTCGCCGCCTGGTTACTAAAAAAAATAAAGATCAAACCAAAACCCTTTCGCTCGCGCATACTGATCTTCGCACCACTCGCCCTGGCGATCTACATGTTCGTTTGGCCAACCGCCTACCGACTCTATATAGGCGACCCCGCGCCGCCCACGCAAAACCACATCATCACAACAGAGTTCTGGAAAACCTTCCCCAGCTACACCATCGCAATACTGACTGTCCTAATCTGCGGCTTCGGTATCGTGTACTTCCTAGGCTCAAAAGGATTCTGCACCTACGCATGCCCATACGGCGGTGTCTTCGCCGTCGCTGACCAATTCGCACCCGGTCGCATCCGCGTATCAGACGCCTGCGAACACTGTGGCCACTGCACCGCCGCATGCACCTCAAACGTCCGCGTCCACGAAGAAGTCGCCACCTACGGGATGGTCGTAGACCCAGGCTGCATGAAATGCATGGACTGCGTAAGCGTCTGCCCCAACGACGCCTTATCATTCAAACTCGGAATGCCCGCCATCACATCAAACGCGACCTCCCCAACCAAAAACCGCAAATCCGACTTCACGATTATTGAGGAACTAGCGATGACCGCCGTCGGAGTCGCTGCAATCCTTGCATACCGAGGCCTCTACAACCAAATCCCACTACTTCTCGCAATGGGCATGGCCGCCATCACCACCTTCCTTCTCACGAAAGCATGGCGACTCCTCGTCACAACAAACGTCCGCTTCCAAAACCTTTCGCTAAAAACAGGCAACCACATCACAACCGCCGGCGCAACCTACGCGCTGCTATCAATCGTCTTGGTCGCATTCCTGGCACAAAGCGCCTTCATCCAATACACCTTCTACAAAGCCCACGAAAAATCCGAATCCCTCCAGCTCCCCGACTCAATTTGGTCACCCGGGAACAGCTGGTGGGAAACCGCCACCCAACAAACAAAACAAAACCTGACCGAGACCATTACCGCCCTGGAAACCGTCAACAGCATCGGCCTCATCAAAACCCCATCCGCAATGCAAGATCTCGTCCGTCTCTACCTCGCAAAAGGAAACATCCAATCAGCCGAAGAAACCGTCCGCGAACTCATCGTACTAGGCCCCAAAGAACCAGACTTCCATCGAGGTCTAGCAGGCGTCCTAAGAAAACAAGAACGCCTCGGCGAAGCAGAAAAATCCTATAACAAAACGCTTGAGCTAAAACCATCATTCGCCAGCGCCCGCCTCGAGCTAGCCAGAATGCTCCAATCCCAAAACCGAACTGACGACGCACTAGAAACCCTACGCGCAGGATCAACCACCTCCGAAAACAAAAACACCTGGCCACTACACGCAAGCGAACTATTAACCAATCTCGCCCGCACCGACGAAGCCCGCGCAGAACTAGCTCCTCTAATAAAACAGAACCCAAACAACCCCGACCTGCTCGTAGCCATGGGCTTCATAGAAACCAGAGCAGGAAACACGACCGCCGGAACAAGCCACTGGCAGAAAGCACTGATAATCGATCCCAGCCCAGCCCGCGCAAACATCCGCTACAGCTTAGCAATGGCCCTACTGGCACAAAATCAAAGCAAGGAAGCAATCCAACACCTCGAAACACTAGTAACCGACCACCCCGAGTTCATCCAAGCCCAATACAACTTAGCCGTCGCCCTCTACATGACCGGAAGAATCTCCGAAGCAATCCCCCACGCAACAAAAGCACAAACCCTTGCCCCCAACGACAAAAAAATAGAGGCCTTCACAAAAATGCTCGAATCCCAAACAACAACTCCCGAAACTCCGTGATCGGCGACGCGTAGAATTCCTCTAGGTCAGTCGCGCGGACCACCACTTCCCAAAAATCTTCAAAAACAAATCGCGCCAACATACAACAGGTAACCTCTCACCCCGCGCAACAACGAAGCTCTTATAAGACCAAACCAACAGTGACCGCTTACCCGAACTTTCGTTATCGCCCCACGCGCAGAAATCCCCCCGGCCCATGACTAAAATCACCCGGTTACGTCGCAACATCTAAGGAAAGGAAAAGAGCATGGCCAAACCAAACATCTTCAACAACGCGGAAAACGAACGAGCATTCAACTGGCTAACAGCCCCAGGATCCATGCAAGCAGCTCAGCTAGAGAACGCCATGCGAAACTACCAGCATCCAGTCTACGACCCCGCAGACGTAGCCCAACATCTCATGAAAGCCCTCGCAGCCCCGATGGCAGGCTACCCCGGTGACGTAACAAAAGTCGACAAGCTCCCACTAGCAGTCGCCGTCATATCCCACGGAATCTTAATGACCTGGGACGTCGTAGTAGAAATCGGAAAAGTCTAAGACCCGACCAACCAACAAGAAAACTGCAATAAAGAGCCGGCGTCGCAACAGACCAAGTCCTGCCGCGACGCCGGCGATTTACTTAGACTCACTCCCTCGCCCGGTCAACGAATCATGCCACCCACCCCCGCCCAGTCCACGAGCTGATCTCTGAGAGTGAGTATGGAAACCGGCAGGTCCGAGAAGAAGCGACGGCCCCCGCCGCTACAATCCGCGCTCCGTGCCGCAGTGAGGTTTCCGTCGATATCCATGAAACCCCAAAGGCGTACCAACCTACTCAACCAATTGTAGCGGTAGACCTTGGCGGCACATCTCGCCAAGCGCATTGGACAACTCATTTGGATCCAGCGTGTAATGCGCAGTACCGCTTCCGCGCGCAAGCCCAGATAGGAAGTCGGCCGCGGTCTGGCTCGTATCATTACCGCCGTAAAATAGAGTGAATACGGAAATCCCAGCGGCATCCGCGTTATCGGCAGCCGACACCGCCCATTTTTCAAGGTCGGAGTTCGTGTAACCGGGATTACTCCTTGAAGAATTCGGCATGCCGTCAGACACCAACATAATCGCTGGTGGATACTTGGTGCCAAAACTTTGCATCAAGTTGGCAGCCTGGTCGATTCCTGCGCCAATGTTCGTTCCGCTACACTTGGGCATACCAGGTTGGCCGCACCCTTGGATGTCACTAATGCTCTGCGAGAGACTGGCATACGAATCCTCGATTCTCTCAGGCATCGTGAGTGTCATTCCAAATCCCGTAAATGCCACAAGACCCACGAGCGAGTCGCCGCTGGTGTGGTCATGAATGCAATCAAGGAGAGCCTGATTGGCGAGCTTTGCTTCATCAATCTCGTTCCTAAACGAGCCCGTCACGTCCTGTACGATGACGACGTTCCACGGTTCACCCGTCCCGAAGGTTGCGGTCGCTGACGCCGACACATCAGTATGCTGTTTTCCAAAGATCCCCGCAATAAAGAGACCAAGTGGATTGTTGCGTTCTTCCGACATTTGCGCCGTGACACGTGCGGCATCCGCGCTGAATTCATCAGAACCGTTAAGGACTATGAATTTCTCAGCGTCTTTGTCCCATCGCCCCAGAACAACGTCGCTGTCGCGCACGTCTGGTCTAGCCATATTATATTGCCTACCTACGTACTCCAAGGCTCGTCGTCGCGCTTCGACCGGGTCCCCAGGAAGTGCAGACGCGGCAGCCAGGGAGGCAGCGTCGGCCGTGTTCTGAAGATCGGCTCGTACTGCGTAGATGTATCCCACGTCGATGGTTAATGCTGCAAAACCGAGCAACACCACAAGCGACGCCCCGACCATGACAGCGACCGCACCTGAACGACGCGGATTATCTGATAACGTGAAAAACCTCTTCATGGGACGCCCTCTTGGGGATCAGCAACGCTTCCCCACCCTACAAAGCAAGTGCAACATGCACTGCCCGGACAGCGCGACAGTCCCTACCTTGGCGAGACTCAACGCTTTGCACTCCAATCTTACGATTGGTCTGCCTGCTTTGAGGTCTATCCAGAACGTACGATTCGCTTATCGGAAACGCAGGTATTGCCGACCGTAAACCAATCCCTCTTGGAGAAACCAAGAATCAACACAATCACCGTTGCTACCTCGACTCGGACGCACCAGCAACCCGGGTGAAGATGCTCGGCACGACCGATAGCCTTCATCGACGAAAGATGCCCAACCAGCGATGCGTTGAGTACTCAACGCCCCACTCACTATGCAGTTCGCCAAAACGCAACCAGTCCCCAGGAAACTGAAACCCAACCCATCAAACGCCAAAATGAGTGCCAAGACTAGACACAAAAAAAGCCCCCTCTAGCCCGGTTCGGGTAAAGGGGGCTTTCATCAATCCAAAAAACCGACTACATGGGACCGCCACCCTTCGCGTCACCAGCACCCAGCAGCGGTTTAATCGCTTCAAGCGGAACATGCAAGTCCAGGCGCGCTTCCCCGCTAAGAGAAATCGAAAGACCAATCGGAGGACCATCAGCTGGAATAGTCGTCGGGTCAACTCCTAGCATCGGAGCAACCATCCTCATAATCCCAGGGGGGTTCAGGGCCACAACAACGTTCTTCTTCGCCGGAAGATTCTTCATCAAACCAGCAATCCCAGCGTCGATCGCGCCAGCGCTCTTCGTCTTGAAAAAAGTATCCGCAAACTCTCCCGGCCCAAGACAATACCGAACACGATCACCAGTGACACCCACTGTGAACCGAGCATTCTCCCCGTACATCGCCGCCGCCTT
>JAJDDZ010000136.1 GCA_029260025.1 Phycisphaerae bacterium
CTTCCGCAAAGAACAGGGGCAATCTCCCGTGCGATTGTCGCCTGTCGGATGACTTTCTTGATTGCGTCGGCGTCGATCGGCTCGTCCGCGAGATAGCGTTCCATGAGGTCTTCATCTCTGTCGCAGACAGCTTCCAAGAGCTCGCGGCGAGCGTTTTCTGCTCCTTGGCTGAGTTCTGGGGGTATGTTCAAGACGTCAAAACTAGAACCGAGCTCGCTTCGCTTGTAGTAAACCGCTTTCATTTCGATGAGGTCGATGAGTCCTTCGAAGGTGTCTGCTGCTCCGATGGGGATCTGGACAGGTACCGGGGGAATCGTGAGGCGATTGCCGATCGATTCTACGCATCGCTCGAAGTCTGCGCCGACGCGGTCCATTTTATTGGCGAAAATGATCCTGGGAACTTGGTATTTGTCCGCTTGTCTCCAGACCGTTTCGGACTGAGCTTCGACCCCCTCTTTGGCATCGAACACGGCGACGGCGCCGTCTAGCACGCGCAGTGACCGCTCCACTTCTGCGGTAAAGTCTACGTGGCCTGGGGTGTCTATCAGGTTGATCGTGCAGCCCTTCCAGGGGCAACTGACGGCGGCTGAGTAGATTGTGATGCCGCGATTCTGCTCTTGCTCATCGAAGTCTGTGGTGGTCGTACCGTCGTCTACGTCGCCCATGCGATGAGTTTTTCGAGCGTAGTAGAGAATACGCTCTGTTGTGGTGGTCTTACCGGCGTCGATGTGAGCGGCGATGCCGATGTTGCGTACTGTGGAGAGGTCGATGCTCATCGTCGCTTCCGAATCTTTTCCTTAAATTTCTCCGCCGCATTACACGGGGCATGCCAAAAAAACGAGCCCACCCGTATTGTGGGTGGGCTCGATAAGTTTTTAGCTAGCAAATGTTACCACGCAAAGTGGGCGAACGCTTTGTTTGCCTCGGCCATGCGGTGGATGTTCTCGCGTGTGGTACATGCGACGCCCTCGCCGCGCGAGGCATCCATGAGTTCTTGTGCCAGGGTTTTGCTTAGCGGCTGACCTTTTTTCTTGCGCACCGCGTCGCGAATCCAACGGAATGCGAGCGATTGCTGGCGTTTTCGGTTTACGGGCATGGGTACCTGGTAATTACTACCGCCGACACGCTTGGAGCGGACTTCGACGTTAGGCTTGGCGTTGCCGATCGCTTGCTCGAAGACCTCTAGAGGCGTCTGTTCTTTGTTACGCTTCTCGATGAGATCCATCGCGTCGTAGAAGACGCGGGTGGCGGTGCTCTTTTTTCCATCGAGCATGATCGCGTTTATGAACTTTGATACGAGCAAGCTATCGAACCTTGTGTCGGGACGAAGCTGGGATGCTGATCTTGTAAACTTCTTGTAGGCCATCGACTTTCAATCTCCGAGGCGAACTCTCGATGAGTCGCCCCGCTTTCTAACTGTCTGATTCTCTTACACTCTTACGACTTGTAGCAACCCTCGTGAGCGCTACCGCGAAGGCCAACTGAATAGCGGCCTTTCCAATGAATGGAGCCATTCCCTGAAGGAACGCTACCTCAAAACTTCCTTTGAAGATCATTTGCCCAACTAAACCGCATGCGAATAACGACATGGTACCGATTAGCCCAGCCACAGTTAGCCGTGCGATCGAAGCACCCGCCTTTCCCTTCAGCAAACTGATCAGGCCTGCACATACTGCGAATCCGAGGAGATAGCCGCCCGTTGACCCGAGAAGGCCCGTCGATCCTACGAAAACTGGTAACCCGGCAGCGCCGAGCGCGAGGTATCCGAAAACGGCAGATACGGCGGCGACGGGTGAAAGAAGGAATCCGCAAAGTATCGCAGCCAATGACTGCAACGTCATGGGAACCTCTGTTCCGGGAATGGGAATGCGCACCTGTGCGGCGACACACATCATCGCAATGCCTGCGAGGACGGGGATTACGCGCGCAGATTGTGGCTGAACTGCCACGGTGCGTTGAACTGTATTGTTCATACTCTGCATATATGAATCCAACAAACAAGACGAAAGAAAGCGAATTACTTGCGTCTCTTAACGCCGTACTTACTTCGACCACGATTACGAGGCCTGTTTTCCTTGTCGCCCTCAACACCGCCCGTATCGAGCGCTCCTCGGACGATATGGTATCGCACACCCGGAAGATCGCGGACACGACCGCCACGCACTAGCACAATGGAATGCTCCTGCAAGTTGTGGTCAATACCGCCGATGTAGGCGCTGATTTCCTTGCCGTTGCTCAAGCGAACCCGAGCCACTTTTCTGAGTGCAGAATTTGGCTTCTTGGGCGTTTGAGTTTTTACGATCAGACACACGCCACGTTTTTGGGGGCATGCGGCGAGGTCGCGGACTTTCGATTTCTTGACCGATAGTTTTCGGCCATTTCGAATCAACTGGTTAATTGTTGGCATCTATTTCCTCAGTCTCTATTCATCGGAGATCGCACAGCGAGCAAACTCGCCACTGCTACGAATCCAAGTTGTCACCCTCTGACGGAGCGTCCTGGGGGAGGCCCTTAGCTACCTCGGTCCGCTCTTGCGTTAGAACCGGCGGCGTCGAAAACGGCGAAGCCGACTCGCCCATTATGTCGGATATTGATACACCGACTGGCGCTGGAATCGCCGCCATCGCTGCAGCCAGACCACCGGCGAGCTCTGCACCGCCGAGAATCTCGGCTGGCGTTTCGGCCGGTGACTCTATTGGTGCACCAGTATGCTTCAGCTTCATCCGCTGATACTTGCGGTAGGCAGTTCCCGCAGGGATCAGGTGCCCTAGTATGACGTTTTCTTTCAATCCACGCAAATCGTCTATGGCCCCGCCGATCGCCGCCTCGGTGAGTACCTTTGTGGTCTCCTGGAATGAGGCGGACGAGATAAATGACTCGCTGGAAAGGCTTGCCTTTGTGATCCCCAGCAAGAGGGTAGTTGCGGTCGCAGGTTTGGGCTTTTTGCCCTTGGCGGCCTCGCCACCCTCCTCGTCTGCGCTCGCATTGGCCTCTTGAAGGTCAGCTTTGAGGACCACGTCGCCGATAGCGAAACTTGTGTCGCCAGCGTTGCTTATGATATAGCTCTTACCTAGGAGTTCGTTCTCCTCGCGGAACCGGAAACGATCAACGACCTCGCCTGGAAGGAAACTGGAATCGCCCGGGTTGGAAACCTTCACTTTTCGGAGCATCTGACAGACGATGACCTCGACGTGCTTGTCATTAATACCTACGTTTTGACTTCGGTAAACTCCTTGGACTTCGCCGAGAAGGTAGTGCTGCAGGGCTTCTTCACCCTTAATCCGAAGAATATCGTGGGGGATCAGCGGTCCGTCGACCAAGGGGTCACCCGCCTCGACACCGTCGCCTGCGTGAACAAGGAGGTGCTTGTCCTGGGGGACATGATGCTCGACCTCCATGCCACCCTCGCTGATGACCGCCAGGGTCATCTTACCACGGCGCTTGTCAGGACGAATCTCGATCTCTCCTGAAATCTCCGCCATGACGGCAGGTTCCTTAGGGCGGCGAGCTTCAAAAATCTCGGTGACCCGCGGGAGGCCACCCGTGATGTCCTGAGTTCCACCCATCGATCGCGGCTGCCGGGCTAGGGCCTTACCGGGTTTGATTGCTTCGCCTTCAGAGACTTCGATCCGAGCTTTGGCTGGGAGATAGTGGTAGTCGAGTACCTTTCCGTCCTTGTCCTCGATCATGATCTGAGGATGTTTTTCGCCCTTATGCTCGATGACGACGAATCTAGCACGACCGCCCTCTTGCTCGAGGCGAACGGTTTCTCCGTCTGCAACGTCTTGGAAGCGAACGAATCCGCCGACCTCGGCGAGAATCGGTGTCATGTGCGGATCCCACTGACAAAGCGTTTCGCGTCGAGCGACCGCCTGTCCGTCTCTGACCCGGATGATTGCCCCATATGGGACTTTTTCTCTTGTCAGCTCGCGCCCTTTTTCGTCGACAATCAGGAGTTCGCCGTTTCGCTTCAGAGCAATCTGGACCATTTCGCCGTCGGCGTCCTCGACGTCGACTGCATTTAGATCGACAAATTTGATCTTGCCTTTTTGCTTTGCTTTTGAGGTATTGTCGATAGCTGCCTTTTGCGCGACACCGCCAGTATGGAATGTCCGCATCGTTAGCTGGGTACCCGGTTCACCAATGGACTGTGCGGCTATGATTCCGACGGCCAATCCCTCTTCGACCAGATCGCTGGTGGACATGTCCATACCGTAACAGTTCGCACATACGCCCCGGGCACTCTCGCACGTGAGGGGACTCCGGACGCGAATCATGTCGAGACCGAGCCCTTCAATTTTCAGTGCGGTGTCTTTGGTGATAATGTCGTTTTCAGCAACAATTAATTCGTCTGTGACCGGATTGCGGATGTCATCCCTTGAGGTACGACCAATGACGCTCTCACGAAGGGGAATATCGACTTCTTCGCCCTTGTAAACGGCGGCCTTGCTGATTCCGTTTATGGTTCCGCAATCACGCGAGTTCACGATGACATTCTGTGCGACGTCGGCGAGTTTCCGAGTCAGGTAACCCGAGTCGGCCGTCTTGAGGGCGGTATCTGCGAGGCCTTTGCGCGCACCATGCGTTGAGCTGAAGTATTCGAGAACGGACAATCCCTCGCGGAAATTTGCTTTGATCGGTGTCTCGATGATCTCGCCGGAAGGTTTAGCCATCAGAGCACGCATCCCGGCTAGCTGACGAATCTGATCGACACTACCACGAGCACCAGACTGAGACATCAGGTAAATGGGATTGAGGTATGAAGTAGCGCCCTTGTCGCCGCGATTCTTGTAGAGACCATCTGTGTCTCTGAAGTCGTCTCGCAACTCTTCCATGAGAGCTTTGGTGACAAGTTCACGTGCGTGGATCCAGATATCGATGACCTGGTTGTATCGCTCAAGACGGGTAAGGGTGCCTTCGTTAAAGGACTTCTCGATTTTGTCGACCGTTTTCTGGGCGGCATCGATTATCTTCGTCTTGGTCCGCGGAATACGCATGTCGGTCATACCGATCGACAATCCGGCAAGTGTGCTATGCTGGAATCCCAGGGTCTTCATGTCGTCAAGAAGATCAATCGTGGCAGAACGGCCCAGCAACTGATGGCAATCTGCAACGACGCGCACAAGCCCCTTCTGCGAAAGAGCGTAGTTGTAGAACGGCATCTCTCTAGGAAGCATGTCGTTGAAGATCAGGCGTCCCACTGTTGTTACAATGCGAAGATGCGACGGCAAGTCTGCGTGGTCATGGTCGGCGCTTTCGACGAACCGGTCTTGGTCCAAGCGAACCAGAATTTTGTCATGGATCGCGACTCGCTTGTGATGGTAGGCGGTCAGCGCCTCAGCAAGATTGGCGAACCGGGGCATGTCCTTTTCATCAACCTCGGGACTAACATGGCCTGTGGTCAGGTAATACGCACCCATCACGATGTCCTGTGTGGGCGACATGATCGGGCTACCGTTGGCTGGACTGAAGATGTTGTTGGTGGACAACATCAGCACATGCGTTTCGACTTGTGCTTCGATCGAACGCGGCAGGTGAACGGCCATCTGGTCGCCGTCGAAGTCGGCGTTAAACCCGCGACAAACGAGTGGGTGCAACTTGATCGCGTTGCCCTCAACGAGGACCGGCTCAAAAGCCTGAATGCCCATCCTATGCAGAGTCGGAGCCCGGTTTAGCATGACGGGGTGCTGGTAGATGACTTCTTCAAGAATGTCCCAGATCGGTTGATCTCGACGCTCTAGCATCTTCTTGGCGGACTTGATCGTGTCTGCTAGGCCGCGGTCTTTTAAACGGCGGATAATGAAGGGCTGAAAGAGTTCAAGCGCTATTTTCTTAGGTAATCCGCATTGATTCAGTTTTAGCTCAGGCCCGACGACGACAACGGAACGCGCGGAATAATCGACGCGCTTTCCGAGCAGGTTTTCACGGAAGCGACCCTGCTTGCCCTTGATCATATCGGTCATGGACTTGAGGGGTCTGTTGCTTGAACCGAGCACCGGGCGACGACATCTTCCGTTATCGAACAGCGCATCGACAGCTTGCTGAAGCATGCGCTTTTCGTTTTGGATAATGACCTCGGGGGCGTTTAGATCAACGAGCTTCTTCAACCTGCTGTTTCGGTTGATAATTCGCCGATAGAGGTCGTTCAAGTCGCTGGTCGCGAAATTGCCGCTATCGAGGAGTACAAGTGGCCTAAGATCTGGAGGGATGACCGGAATGACATCCAAGACCATCCATTCAGACTCGTTCGGCGAGTGTCGCAGAGCCTCGACGATCTTCAATCGTTTTGCGAGATCCTTTTCCTTCTGCTTGCTTCCGGTCTTGGCAAGATCGTCACGAAGTTGCAAAGAAAGTTCGGCCAGATCAAGCTTCGACAGCAGTTCCTTGACGGCTTCAGCACCCATCATGGCGGTAAACGAACGCCCATAGTTCTCCCGGGCCGTTCGGAACTCCTCTTCAGTTAGGAGCTGTCTGGGCTTGAGCGGGGTATCGCCGGGGTCCGTCACCAGGTAGTCCTGGAAGTAGACGACCTTCTCTAAGCTTGCCGTTTTGACATCGAGCAGCGCCCCAAGACGCGAGGGCATTGCCTTGAAGAACCATATGTGGACGACTGGTGCGGCGAGATTGATGTGCCCCATTCGCTTACGACGGACGCGCGAGTGAGTCACCTTAACGCCACACCGGTCGCAAATAATACCCTTGTGCTTGGTGCCCTTGTACTTACCGCACGCGCACTCCCAGTCGCGCTCTGGTCCAAAGATCCGTTCACAGAACAGACCGTCCTTCTCAGGGCGATAGGTGCGATAGTTGATCGTCTCCGGTTTTTTGACCTCACCGAAGGACCAGCTGCGTATGTCGTTGGGCGATGCCAACGAAATGTGAACGCGGCTGTAGTCGTTTATGCGATCATATATATTGTCCAGCATGAGCGGCTATTCCCTTTCTGGAAACCGTTACCCGTTGCCTGGCGAGTAAACCTGCAAGCAAACGTCCAGCGATGCGACACTGAAAGAATTATCCAACCTGACGCTTTTCCAACTGGATGTTGAGGCAAAGGCCTCGAATCTCGTTGCACAAGACGTCGAACGAAACGGGCGTGCCCGCTTCAAGCGTATTCTTGCCTTTGACCATCGTTTCGTAAATCTTTGTTCGACCTTCAACGTCGTCGCTCTTGACGGTCAAGAGTTCTTGCAGCACGTAGGCAGCGCCGTACGCCTCCAGACCCCAAACCTCCATCTCTCCGAATCTTTGACCACCTGTTCTCGCCTTTCCACCCAGGGGTTGCTGGGTGATCAGACTGTAGGGGCCTGTTGCTCTCGCATGGATCTTGTCATCGACGAGATGATGAAGCTTTAGCATGTACAAGAAACCGACGGTTGTTTGCTGGTCTAGGTACTCGCCGGTTCGACCGTCTCTTAGTCGCACCTTTCCGCCGTGCCCGAGCTGGCTAAATCGTTCGCCGGCTCCGGCGGCGGCGACAAATTTAGGGTCGTTTTCTCTGCCGTCGGCAACCTTGTTGGCCTCTGCAAGAGCGGCGTGGATCTCGTCCTCTTTCGCACCGTCAAAGACAGGGGTGACCGCCTGAAAACCGAGGAGAGATGCAGCCCAGCCGAGATGCGTTTCCAGAATCTGTCCTACGTTCATTCGCGAAGGTACGCCCAGGGGGTTCAACATGATATCGACCGGGGTGCCGTCATCGAGGAAAGGCATATCCTCTTCTGGAACGATTTTGGCGATAACCCCCTTGTTGCCGTGACGCCCAGCCATTTTGTCGCCGACGGAGATTGCGCGTCTGGTCGCGATGTAGACCTTGACCATCTCAAGCACGCCGGACGGCAACTCATCACCGCGTTTCATCTGGGCTGCCTTGCGGTCGCGTTCTTCAACGATTTCGTCGATTCGTGGCCAGTATTTGTCTGTGACCGCGAAACACTGATCACGCATTGATGCGGGCTTTACCCATTTGAGGTCACGCGATTGCACCTGGTCGCCGAAAGCTTCGATTTGCTCCATGATGACCTCGTCAAGATCACTATGGCCTACGAGTTGGCGAGTGTTTGGGTCGATCATTGGCTGACCGAGAACGGTCTCGATCTCGGAGCAAATCTGCTTGAACCTATCGATGATTCGAGCGTTTTGCTCCTTCTGATACGCCTCGATTTCGATGTTCAGTTCTGCTCGCTGTTGTTCGTTCATATGGAGGCGGCGACTGAATCGCTTGGCACCGATGACGATACCCTCTTCACCGGCGGGGAGTTCCAACGAGTCGTTCTTCACGTCCTCGCCTGCTCGCCCGAAAATCGCGTGAAGCAATTTTTCTTCGGGACTTAGCTCGCTCTTGGATTTTGGACTCACCTTGCCAACGAGGATGTCCCTGGCTTGCACACGGGTTCCGATTTGAACCACACCCGTTGAATCGAGGTTGGCTAGCGCCTTCTCCGAAACGTTGGGAATGTCCGCGGTGAATTCTTCGCGGCCTAGTTTGGTTTCGCGGACTTCGACGTCGTATTCGTCGATATGGATGCTCGTGAAGGTGTCTGCCTTCACGAGACGATGATTGATAACGATGGCGTCCTCAAAATTGTTGCCATCATAGGTCATGAACGCGACAAGGGCGTTTTTCCCTAGTGCCAGCTCGCCGTTTTGAGTGGCAGGTCCGTCTGCTAAGACCTGTCCCGCCTTGACCGCCTCGCCGGGCTTGACGAGCGGCTTTTGATTCATACAGGTTCGTTCGTTGAGACCTTGGAATTTGCGAAGCACGAATTCTTCAGTTTCATCGATGACGATGCGCTTCGCATCGACATAAGTAACGGTTCCATCCTTGGTAGCGCGGATGACCATACCGCTATTCATAGCGACGGGGACTTCCATACCCGTTGCAACGTAGGGCGGATCGACCTTCAAGAGCGGGACCGCTTGCCGCTGCATGTTCGAGCCCATGAGCGCGCGGTTTGCGTCGTCGTGCTCAAGAAACGGGATCAGCGAAGCGGAGACCCCAATGGTCTGCTTCGGCGAAATATCAACGTAGGTCACATCCGTTGAGGCAACCTGACTTAGATCGCCATGTCGACGGACGATATGGGCTCCATCGTGGATGGTGTGGGTACCAGCGACGACAGACTCAGGCGGAGCAATAATCTCGCGCATTTCTTCGTCGGCACGAAGGAATCGATGGTCACCAATTTTCCCCGTCGAGCCTACCTTGCGGTAGGGCGTGATGAGGAATCCAAAATCGTCAACAGCGCTGTACAAACTCAGTGAAGCAATAAGACCAATGTTTGTACCTTCAGGCGTCTCGATAGGGCAGATTCGACCGTAATGACTAATGTGAACGTCGCGAACCTCAAAGCCAGCGCGCTTCCGGTTTAGACCGCCAGGGCCCAGGGCTGAGAGTCGGCGTTCATGCGTTAATTGCGAAAGTGGATTGGTCTGGTCAACGACCTGCGATAGCTCACCGCGACCAAAGAAAAGTTCGATGGCTGAGCTAATCGACTTACTGTTGATCAATTCGGCAACGCGGCCCAGCTGATCGGGATCCTTCAAACTCATGCGCTCTTGGACCGTTCGTCTTAGTTTCAAGAATCCCTTGCGCATCTCGTCGGCACAAAGTTCGTCGAGCGTTCGAAGACGCCTGTTGCCCAAATGGTCGATATCATCGACGGCAAACGCAGCCTCTCCCGTCCTTAACTTGAGTAAGTATCCCAGACAATTAACGAAGTCCTCCTTCGTTAGTGTCATTGATCCACCTTCGGCGTTTTCTTCAAATTTTCGACTTAGACGGAACCTCCCGACCTTGCCTAGGCGGTAGCGGTTTACGTCGTAGAACTTTTCATTAAAAAGCTTTTTGGCTTTGTCCAAATGGGGTGGGTTGCCTGGGCGCAACCTTCCGTAAATTTTCAGGAGCGCCTCTTCGTGTGTTCGACTTCCGTCTTCAGCAAGTGTGTTCAAAAGGAGCGGGTCCGAAACATTCGCAATGACTTTGAGCTGTCGAATACCAGATTCCTGGATGCGTTCGACTGCATCGCCAATTTGACACCCTGCCTGAACAAGTACTTCTTCCGTGTCTTCGTCAACAATTGTCGTGACTGTATATAGCTCGGGCGAAAGAGCTGAGGTCTTGACCATCTTGGTCTTGAAGAAAGTCTCGACAATCGCCTCGTCTGACGAAAAGCTCGGATCCATTGCACGCAGAAACGTCGTTGCGGCGAGTTTGCTCGACTGGTCAATACGAACGACAAGGACATCCTTCTTGGTGACCTCAATCTCGATCCAGCTGCCTCTTTCCGGGATGATACGACAGGCGTGAAGCGCGCGATCGCCCTCGGCTTGTTCCTTAATGAAATCGACACCCGGCGAACGATGCAACTGCGAAACGATGACGCGTTCTGCACCGTTGATGATGAACTCGCCGCCACCGATCATGATCGGCATATCACCCAGGTAGACCAAGTCTTCCTGGATTTCGTCGTTATCCTTGCGAACCAACCTGGCGCGAACGCGAAGGAACATCCCGTAAGTCAAGCGAAGCTGGCGACACTC
>JAJDDZ010000137.1 GCA_029260025.1 Phycisphaerae bacterium
ATGCCAATCCCCGTGAATTCGCGAAAACAGCAACAGTCAATCTGGATCCCAACAACCGCAGTAAGAAAAGACGACCAAGGCGAAACCTACGTCCTCATCAACGAAGACGGCCACCTAAAAAAGCAAACCATAACCCACGCCGAATCAAAGGGCGACCGCTACCGAGTAACAAAAGGGCTCTCGCCCGCACAAGAAATAGCAACAAAAAACACCGACGCCCTCCGCGACAGAATGCGAATAGACAAACCTTAGCGGACGTCCCCCCCCCCCGGGGGCGACCGATCGGCACAACCCCCCACTCGATCCCGTTGTGGTAACCCGAAACCGCTCAATAGTTCTTCTCGGACCAAAATAACCGGAAAACCTTTCCTTTATTTGCATTAAGACCCGACTAATGCCATGTTCTTTCAGGAACGTGCAAGAACCACAAGCACAGGCACGACATACCGAAGCAATACGCAAGTTGGGGGGCTTGCGTGTCAAAGCGTAGACCGAATTGAATTCAGAAATCTCGCGTAAGGCCCGCGCGCGTCAAGATTCGCGCCCATTGAATTAGCCGGACTCGGTCCATCGTGTACCGAGATGTCGCGAGAGGGGTTCTCAGCAAAAGGAGCAACCAATGAGAATCGAACGGAGCATCGCAGTTGTCGGAATAGGCGTGAGCGCATTTCTAAGCGCCGGGTGCGACGGTTTCGGTCGTCTCGCAGCATGGAACGACCCCCTGGGTCCAAACGCCAAGGTGACGATTCGGTTCGTCGCGCCCCCGCATCAATTCGCCATGGCACCAGGGCAGCGACACGTTCGGTTGACCGCCAGTAACACCGATCTCGCTACGTCCAACGTCCAAGAAGAAACCGACAAAGGCGCCTTTCGCGCCGCTCTCTGGGGCGGCAAGTTCAAGGGCGAAGACGTAACCTACAACGCCACCGAACTTCAATCAGGCCCCTACATGTTCGGACTCTTCGACCCCGACCGCGGCGGCGCCTACCAGGGATGGATCTCCGTCAACAGCGCAGGCGACGACGTTCTCGGTGCGATGGAGGATTGGAAACAGTCAATCCAGAAACAGCAGAATTGGCTCGCGTACGAAGCAAAAGCCAGCGGAAAATTCCAGTCACACGACGCAGACGACTTCACGAGTTTCGAAAAGAACCTCGGCGAGCTTAGGCGACTTGAAAAACGAATCGCAAGAGCAATCAACCGCGAACGCCTCGATCGCAAGCATCGCGGTATCCAGCAGTCAAAGACCCTCGCCGACGCAGAGGTCCTCATCGTCCCAGGCGGAGAAAGTTTCATGAGACCATGGACAAGACCGACATTCTCCCAGGAAGAGCTTTCGACAGTGCGTGCAGGCACAGCCCTGACGAAGTTCGTCCTCGTCGGCGACTACGAGACAGCCACAGGCAAGTTGCACCGCGTCGCAGAACTCCGCGACGACCTCGATCGCAACCGATCCGTCTTCAACGAGGAGTTCAGACGCCTGGAGCACAGGCGCAGGTTTTACCTGATGACAGACCATCTCTACCATCACGGTAGCGAGTTTGTCGAAAACGAAAAACGCCTCCAGCAGGCACGCGGTATGATCTCCAAGTTAGACCGACAGATCGAAGACTACAACCAGAAGTTCGAAGCCATTCTTTTCGTCACCGGGCTCTTCGCCCCAGACGAAGCGCTCGCCCAATTCGAAGCCAAGAGCGACGCCCTCGACCGAGACCGCGCCGTCGTCGAAGCAAGGGTCAACCAGATCGAGAGTCAGATAAACGACGTGAGCGAGCGAAGCGAGTACCGAGTACGATTGGAGCAGAAACGGCAAGACGCCCAAGCAGACCGCCAGCGAATCGACGACCGCATGACACAGATAGGCAGAGCACAGAACGCCGTTCGCGCGCTCAGAGACTCGACCGCCGTCATCCACAGGCACGGACCAGCCTCAGTCATCGCAGCCACCATGGTCGACCTCAGCGTCCCGCCCCAATTCGCCATGGCCATAGAGCGTGAGTCCCTGCTGACAATTCGTCTGCAGGCAGCAGACGGTCCGCGCAGCTTGGACAGCGTATCAAACACAACGCGGACAACCTCCGCATCGCCTTTCGACTGGAACAAGGTCTTCCAAAAAATGGACTGACCAAAACAGAGAAGTTCGACAAAACGAACCGATCTGAACAGGAAAAAAAACAAGTCGCCCCGTGTCGGTCGTCCCATCACCAACACGGGGCGTCATTCTTTAACCCAAAGAAAGCGACATCAAGAAACCCCAACCCGACCACAAAACCCCCAATCGCCAAACCCACCGTCCCCCAGCGACAGCACCAACACCGGTAGGGCGGGCACTGCCCGCCGTAAGTTCTTCGGAATTACACCGCCCACGATGAGCAAAACCACCAACATCACTCCCCGAACGATGCAGGCATTTCAACCCCTTTCACTCCAGGCCAATGCGGGTCCAACCAACCAAGTCGAACATGCCGATGAAAGCTCGACCACTCCCAATCTTCCGGAAAAGCAACAAGCGCATGCTTCACCGGATTCAGATGAATGTAATCCCGCAGACGATACCAATTATCCTCATCGCGAATCCGATGCTCCCAAAAACGCGGCTGCCAAACTCCGCGCTCACATCTTTTCTTGCGATTTTCTGTGACCGGCAACGCAATTCCACCTTCATCCAGAAAACTCTTGGTAAACCGACTCTTGATGATCCCCCATCGATCAGAAAAGTTGTCGTCGTCTTCGGGCATGGTCCAAATGCAGTGGAGGTGATCGGGAAGAAGAACGCAAGCAAACATATCAAACGGTCGCTCGCGCCGAGTCGATGCCATCGCCCGACCGAGGAGTCTTCGCGCGTTCGCATCACGAAAGATAGGCCGGCGCCGATAAGTTACGACAGTAAAGAAATAGGAAGCTCCCTTTTCTTTCCATCGAACGTAGTTAGGCATGGTTTGATTCTAGACCAGCGCTTATGGCGGGCAATGCCCGCCCTACAAATCACCAACCCCCATTCCGTCCCAACGCCCAGCGAAAGCGCCAACAAGGTAGGGCGGGTACCACCCGCCGTCCTCTCGCCCGACCTGCCCGGCTCAGTTCATTCCGACCGAAGGATAGTTGAGCACACTGGTCCGCCGCACACCGGGCAGGGGCGATCTAGATCGTGCACCACCCGCTGGCGTCTCGCACAGCCTAACCCGGCTCAGCCAAGGTGAACCTCCGTGGCTGTTCCATTCTCATAACCCACAATCAAGACGGCATCAAAGAACGGGTCGAATCTCACGTCGAGCCAGTAGGAATCGAATTCTCGACCCTCTTGCCAAGGCTCTAGATCCTTCGGTGGCCCTAACAGCTCGTGAACTTCCGATTGCAGACGACCGACGACAGCTTCTTTGAAGGAGAGGTGCTTGGCCATTTGGAATCGAAGGTGCTTGGCTCCCTTGCGCCAAGCGACTGAGTCGAAAGGAATAGCGCGAGTGGTAAACCTCATGAATGTAAGGAAGCAGGCTATGGCAACAGCGAAGATTCCCAGCACTCGTATTGCGCGCATGGCCAATGTCTCCCGAGTCGCTGCTGCAGCCTCAAGGTGCGGTATAATTGGTCGCCCTTACCGATCAGAAATCCCCGGCACCGAGCGCAACCCCTCGCCAACATACCGACTAAGCGGACGATAGATCCGATTATCCTGATTCTGCTCAATATAATGAGCAGCCCAACCAGAAATACGGCTACACGCAAAAAGCGGCGTATAAAGATCCGGCGGCAGGTCCATCAGGTAGTAAGTCAACCCGCAAGGATAGTCCACGTTTGGATAAATCGGTTTTTCTTTATTAACGATCGGGTCTTTAATCGCGTCATAAATCGCAACAAGGTCTTCGCGCCCCTTCTTGGCTGCGAGGTCGCGCATTTCTTTTTCAAGAATCCGAGCACGATGATCGCCGTTTTTGTAAACCCGATGCCCAAACCCCATCACCTTCTCTTTACGAGCAAGCGCACCTTGAACCCAAGTCGCAGCCTCCGACGCATCCTTAAACCGCATGATGAGTGCAAGAGCTTCCTCGTTCGCCCCACCATGCAGTGGCCCCTTCAAAGAACCAATCGCACCAACAACAGAAGACGTCATATCCGACAAAGTCGAGCAGATCACCCGATTCGTAAACGTACTAGCATTAAAATCATGCTCAGCGTAGAGCGTCAAAGTAAGATCAAGAATACGAACAGCCGTCTCGTCCGGGTCCACCCCATGGCATCCGTAAAGAATCTGAGCAGCATGAGAAAGTCCGCGCTTAGGTTCAACGGGTTCTTTCCCATTCATCAATCGATAACGAGCAGCCACAATATCCGCTGCCACAGCAAGAAGCCAAACCCCACGCTTGCGAAGATCCTCAACGCTCTGCCCGCCCACCGCATCAAAGTGACTCGCCATAGAGATCCCGGTACGTAGAACCGACATCATCGGAACATCGTTAGGTATCTTCCGAAGCGTATCAATCACTTCAGGTCGCAACCCGTGAAACCCATCGATCATAGTTCGAAACTCTTCGAGTTGGGTCTTGTTGGGCAGCGCCCCCCACAAAAGCAGGTAAGCAACCTCACCAAAGACGCACTTCTCAGAGAGCTCCTCAATCGGATAACCGCGATACAGAAGCTTCCCCTGATCAACACAGCAAATACTCGTATCCCCAGCAATAATCCCAGCCAATCCAGGTGATCCAGCTTCTACCATCGTCTTGTTCTCCAGCACAGTTGTCATCATCGCGTCTCCGTCTTCATGTCATAGCCAAGCAGTTCGTAAAGTTCCGCCCGCGTCTGCATATTCTCTACAAAGGATCGCTGCGTCCCCTCCGCCTTGAGCGTCAAAAGGGCTTGCTCCGTCGCTTTCATCACAACCCGCTGCAGCGTCACCGGGAAGATAACCAGATTATACCCCATTTCACCGAACTCGGCCGCCGTCAAATACGGCGTCTTCCCGAACTCAGTCATATTCGCCAACAAAACCGTATCAACGTCCTTGGCAAAACGGGCAAACTCCTCTTGGCTCTTTAGGGCCTCAGGAAAAACCCCATCAGCCCCAGCTTCAAGATAAAGGTTCGCCCGACGAACAGCCTCATCATACCCCTCAACCCCCCGAGCATCCGTCCGTGCGAGTAGGAGGAAATCGTCGCTGGTCTTCGCCGCCGCCGCCGCAGAAATTTTCTCACAAAACTCCTCAGCCGGGACAAGCTTCTTGTCATCAAGATGCCCGCACCGTTTAGGGAATTCCTGATCCTCAAGATGAACCCCGCTAACCCCAACCGCCTCGAGCGCCCGTATCGTCCGCGCAGCATTCTCAGCCCCGCCATACCCCGTATCCGCATCCATAATGATGGGGATAGAGCAAGACCGCGCGATATGATCCGCATGATCCCGAGCTTCCGTGAGCGACATCAGCCCAGTATCAGGCACCCCCCCCACAGAGTTAGCAAGCACAGCCCCCGACAAATACATCGCCTCAAACCCAGTACGCTCAATCATCCGCGCCGAAAGCGCATTAAAAGCCCCCGGCAACACAACAACCCCAGAAGCAATCCGCTCCCGAAGCGTCCTAGATCGATCAGCACAGCAAATCACAGCCAATTCTCGCGTTCCAAAAGGCAACAAAACCACCCAACAACCGCACCCCCCATTTTGCACGAAAACCCCTTTTCCGCAAGAATAACACCATCGGGGGCCAGTTGATCGGGCATCTCGACGCGAAACAAACTCACGCTGAAATCCAAATGCACCCATCAACCGAAACCAGCACTCCAACGCCTCCAAGTACGCTATCACCCACCGCCATTCCCTGCCCAAAATGCGAATACGACCTCCGCGCCCAAACCGAACCAAGATGTACAGAATGTGGTTACGAGGCACGGTCGTTCGAAGAGTTGCACGATATGTCTCGTCGGGCTGAAGCCATCAAGGCCAACGCATCGTCGGTCAAAGCGCGCTCCGCAGCAGCGGCCGTGTTCGGATTATCCATCACCGGGGGCGGCCACATCCTTTTTCTTGTATTGCCCGAGTTCTTTAACACCTCAGCCGGAAACGCCGTCCGGTACATTGCAGCTTGGGCAATGGTCGCGACTTTCGGTTACGGCGGCCTGCTCGCTCTGCGGCAACTCGGTGTTGTAATAGCTGGCCAGTTCAACCGCCGCACGACTTCATCGCAGCGCCGCACACTATTGAAATCCATCCCGCTATTGCTAATGCTTCTAATACAGCTCCCGGCAGCAAGTTTTTTGCTATACGTCCTAATCAGAAGGTAAGATTCCACCATGCGACTACTATTCAAAAACTTCAGAGCAACATTCAAATCTTGGGAAAAACTCTTCCAAGAGGCAGCCGACTTCGCCTCCGCAACTGGCCCCGAAAACGTAATCTCAATCTCCCATTCCCAAAACGCATCCGAAGGAATCGTAGTAGTCTGGTACTGGGGCGAAGCAACGGTCTGCGACGCATGCGACTACGACCTAACCGGCAACACCTCAGGTCTATGCCCAGAATGCGGAAAGCAACAATCCTTCGACCACCAACCTACCTGAGCCGCATGCCTCCTGCCCGCACGGAAGTTCAGCCCTCAACGGATCCCCAACCAGGACCCTCAAACACCGTCCTCCGCAGGAAACTGCACTCCGCCGGAGGGCTGCCCGCCGCAGGAGCTTTGCCCTCCGCAGGAGCACTGCCCTCCGCAGGAGCATTGCCCGCCGCAGGCGTTG
>JAJDDZ010000138.1 GCA_029260025.1 Phycisphaerae bacterium
GAATATCGCCCGACGCCTTGACGAGGCCCGCCTGCCTCTTCTGTTCGCGCGTGAGCCCTGATCCAAGCAGCAATTCCGTCATCCCGATGATGCCGTTGAGGGGCGTGCGTAGTTCGTGGCTCATCGTGGCCAGGAAGTCTCCTTTCGCGCTGCTGGCCTTCTCAGCAGCTATCTCAGCTTCCCTCCGTTCTTGTACTTCGTGAATGAGCGTGTCATTGCTCTTCGCCAATTCGGCCGTCCGGTCGCTCACCAGCGCTTCCAGGTTGTCCCGGTGTTTGCGAAGCTCCGCTTCTTTCTCGCGGAGTGTTTTTTCTATACTTTTGGCTCTGGTAATGTCTTGCTTCACCGCAAGAAAGTGTGTCACTGCTCCTTTCGCGTCTCGAATTGGACAGATGGAAGCTTCCTCCCAGTACAGCTCACCGTTTTTCTTTTTGTTTTCGAACGCCCCGGTCCATATTCTTCCGGCGAGGATCGTATCCCAGAGCTTCTTGTATGATTCCTTCGGCTTGTTGCCGCCTGCGAGAATTCGCGGATTCTGTCCGATGGCTTCCTCCGCGGTGTAACCTGTGACTTCGATGAACCTGGGATTGACGTATTCGATGGTTCCCTTCGTATCGGTAATAACGATCGACGCTGGACTCTGTTCCACGGCAACCGACAGCTTTCGAAGCTTCGCCTCCGCGTTCTTGCGTTCAGTGATGTCATGGGCAACGCATACGATCGCCCGAATCGAGTCGTCCTTGTCGCGCATGACAGAGCCTGACAGGAGCACGGGAATCGTGTGGCCACTCTTGGCGAGGAGTGATTTCTCGACGTTTCTGATCGCATCGTCTTTCACGAGACCGCGGAGCACTGACCGCTTGAACGGCAGGGCTTCTTCTTCTTCTTCTTCTTCGGAGAACAGCACGCTTGACGAGAGACCGATCAACTCCTCTTCCCGATAACCCAGCGCTTTACAAGTCGCGTTATTGACCGTGCGAACGGTGCCATCCGAAGCCACAACCAGGAGCATGTCAATCATCGAGGTGATGATGTTGGTGATGTAATCCTTTGCCTCGCGCAACTCACTTGTCTGGTCTTCCACGCGCTGATCCAAGCTTTCATTCAAGTCGCTCAGCTCCTCCCCCTTTGCAACGAGGGCAGCGTTCGCCATTGCGAGTTTCTCTTGCCAGTTTCGAAGCAACCGCAAGACTACCAGCCAGGCGCCCGTGGTTATCGCAATGATAAGCAGGATCGCAATGAAGCGCCATATAGCATGATTCGACTTCGCCCGTGAACTGGCGAAGTTGGTTCGGTTCAGGTGTTTCTCGAGCTCGTCGATCCCCAGCGCGTGGACGCTTCGTTGTCTCTCGAAGTCATCGCCAGCCAAGAGAGAGAGAGCCTCCTTGGATCGCCCCGCGCGAACAAGATCGAAGGCCCTGTTTTCCTTCTCAATCAAAGCGGCATTAGCGTCATCGATCATCGCGGCGTGGCGGGCGCCGTCGTGGTCATACTTATCTTCGATGTCCAGGGCTTCTCTGATCGCGGCGTCCAATTGCGGCGCGAAGATACGGTAGCGGTTTTCCCATTTCGGATCGCCTGTAGCGGCTGCCATGTACGCGGACATTCTCAGCACTTCGTTAAGATGGATGATGGTACGCCGGACTTCCGCTATGCGCCGCCCACCATAGTGCGCCGTGGCGAATCTAACGATGCCTTGCGCGTAGGCGGTTTTCTGTTTTTCGTATTCATCACCGAACAGGATTTCTTCGGCCTCGTCCGCACGGCCCTGACTAACCAGATCGAACGCCTGGGTTTCCATTTTCACGAGCTTGATATTGGCGGCATCGGTCCGGGCCGCAGCCTCGGTAGTGTGTGCTTCGGGCGCTATGTCTCTCGCCTCTTGGATCGCGGCGTTCAATTGCGGCTCGAAAGTACGGTAGCGTGTTCCCCACTCCGGCTCGCCCGTAGTGGCTGCCATGCGCGCGGACATGGTCAACACTTCGTCGAGATACAGGATTCGACCCCGAAGCTCAACGATACGATTGCCTTGCTCGGCTTCGAGCCTACCGACACGATAGGAGTCGTAGCTGTTCCATCCCAGCCAAGCCAGCACGGCGAATGTAAGCGCGCAGGCAATCTTGAGGAGCCCGAATGGATTGCGACTGTCGGTTGCTATGGGATTACCATTCATGGGTACTTTCAACTTCGGTGTCACAATTTTCGCGATCTCAAGAAAGTTCACGGACAGCCTTCTTCGGAAAACGCCAGATGCGTCCGAGATTGCGGCCCAGCAATTCACTGCCAGTGGCAAGCCGGTAGACTGTATCTGTCGACAACCGGAGAAACTCAGCAACGCGCTTGATGGTCAGAACTTGGCGAGTGGTGTTCACATGCACCTCGTTGCGTATCTAACGCAAAAGAACGGTACAGAGTTTGACACACAGGGCATCGGCATAACTGGCTGGCGAGATTCGCAAACGACCCGAAACGAGTATCCCGGTGCTAATCACGGTCGCGTATCGGACGTGGCTCGCCGCCAGGGAATGGCGACATATGAGGGGCCGTTTCGAATGCAGCGTAGGCCTGGATTTCGGGGCGCAGGCCTTCACGATCCTCAAGGTCGCCACGTTGCATGAAGAAGTTGACATTGGCACCCGTCAGGGAAATGTGGAATCGGATTCGCAAGCCCTGTTCCGTCAGAGAGGAGTGCAGCAAGGTGGCACCCCGTATGACTTCAGAAACCAGGCCGGTCGGTGTGCGCATCGGCTGCGTGTCAGAGACCTGTACGCGTTCGCCAGAGCAATCTCGGGAGTGCGGACGTGCCGAATCGCCACAGCCGGTCGCTCAAGCGATAGCAAAAACCCCGAGAAGCAAACCCAGTGTCAGGCAAACATTCATTCTCTCCATCCCCGGGTAAAGATCATCTTCCGTGCCAGATCGTTTTCTAGTGCAAAAGACCAGTGCCTATAGATGGCACTGTAAGTGCTGGTGTCGTCACTACTTAGATTTGAGTCTGTGCAGCTTTCCAGCTGAATGTTGACGGTTCGAGTCCGTTCGCCCGATTTGTTCATTTAGCAGCGGTGAAACCGCTTCGGGTGTTGCGTCGGCGGCCACCAGTCTCAGTGACCTAACGACAATGGGCATTACGACAATGGGCATTCGTTTCTTTTCGCCCTTGTCCGCTAGTAATTGCACGTCCGAGGCGGTCGCTCCCGTTTACACCCATGCTTCCCGGCCCATCATTGTTGGCCATGATTGCGACGATTCGGCCTCGGCAGTATTCGCAACACAGTTCAACTCCGCCCGCGCAATCAGTGGGTTCTATCGATTATGCATGAGAAAGGTCCCCATGTTCGTTGGCCCCTCTGAAATGTTGAACCTTCAGTTCTTGAGCAGTCTGTTCTCGTGTCAAGGCATCCTCAAGAGTCCACTGATGCGGATTTTCACGCGAAAATGGGCGATCTCTTGAGTCAGCACGGTGGCGTTTTACTGGCTCTGGTTGAGTACGGTGGGCCTGGACAAACTGCACCGGTTTGCCAGAAAACGGCCCTCAACGATGACCAAATGCGAAACTCCGACACGAGAGTCCCGAATGCTGATGTGATAGGAATGCACAGAATGTTAACGAACTTATTCGTGTTGTTCTTCACCTACCGATTTGCTACCATGGACCTTGTTCGGGTCGGTACAAGTTACCATTGGAAATTAGAGGTTGAAGGTGCCTGGCCTCCATTTGAAGTCCTTGGCCCACGCCGGTAGGCTTGCGTTGCTGGCTCTTGCAGGTATGTCGAGCAAGGTGGTCGATGCATCAGGGGGTGATCTCGGGCAGGGCAGCAAACCGTGAGCGGTGCGCCCGCGCCTATGGATTTGCTCTCGAAGTTGCTTCGGAACTGGTCTCGGGCCTTCCTTGTGCTGGCGCTACGAAGTTTCATCGATTCTTGACAGCCTCTCAAGTAACAAGGGTTTGCGCCGCGTGACCTTGAGCAGAAAGAAGAGGGGAACGATGCCTCGAAGAAGAATCTCAGTGGCGTTGAAGACGGGCGTGATTTTCGGGTCTATGGCTATGTTCGCAGGTCCTTCGCTCGCCGACCACGATCCGCCCACCGTCTTTCTCATGGACAACAACAATGCGGAGACGACCTGCAACGGTTCGTTTCACGATAGCGGCGGTCCATGTGATGATCTCCAAAACTGCGATTGTATTTCTTCGTGCTTTTTATCAGAGTACGAGCCTAACGAGGATTTCGTCAAGACCTTCAGACCGCAAAACGGACTGAGTCAAAAGCTGCGGATCAACTTCACGAGGTTTATGCTCGAGGAAACACCAGCAAACCAACCGCTTCCGTTTGACAAGCTAGAGGTTTACGATGGGAGTAGCACGAGCGCCCCATTGATCGGCGTCTTCTTCCCCAGAACAGATGGAACCGGGACGGCTCCCGGAATCATCACCTCGACCGCGCCTGATGGTAGCCTGACCTTCAAATTTCATTCAGACAATACTTTTTCCGAAGAAGGGTGGGACGCTTCAATCTCCTGCGTTGATGCGTATAGCCCGACGTTTATCACCTCCGGACAGAGTATGTGGGGTGCGGGGACGACGGCCAAACCACCAAATTCGTCGCCGATCGAATTCCTCACGATCCCTTTTTTGTCAAACAGCCTCGGTGGCACCGTCATTTCGCTTCTGGGGAAGAGTTTCGGCGGGAGGCTTTTCGGCGGGATTTCCGGCGACTTGGGGTTCCAGATTCGCTTTAAGGACATCGGAGCGGGGTTCGTCGGAGCGAGGTATCCGGCGCAGGTTACTCTCTCTGGACCTCCCGAAGATTCCTATCGCGCGGGCGACATCATCACGATCGAGTCGTTCGTCCGCGTTAAGCCAGAGTCCGCTCCCTACTTAGATATGGCAACCCCGCAAGTGACGATGAATGTTGACGCGCGGATAGGTCTTAGCGCCAGCGCCGGCGCTCAGGCATGCGTCTTCAACTGCAAGACCGTCAATGTGTTTCCACCGATGAATCTCAACGGAACTGGGAGGATCATCGGACTCGATACTGTCAGAAGCAAGGCTACCGTCATCAACGAGGAATTCATCGTCACCAGCACCCCCGTCACCATTCCTGCACTACTAACATTAGCAACGGGCGTCAGCGGATCCCTCGACACTCCGAGCATCGGCGTCCCTGCGAATCCTGGCTCTATCAGCGTCGTCGGTCGGACCACGCTGCGGGCAACGGGGAGCGATTTCTTTACAAGACTCACGATGGACGTCGATAAGTGGATACTCAAAGCGCTCGGAACCCCCACCGCCGTTGCTCTGGAATCGCCCTGCGTCCCACAGCTGGGTTGCTCAGAACCACCCGGCGAAGTCCCGCTCCTAATTGCCGGAATTCCCGTACCGATCTTTGTTCGTTTTCTGATCCTCGACCTGTTGCTAGACACGGACTTCCACGAGCAGTTCACCTATTCATTCGCGCCGACGCTTCACGCCTCGCTCGTCTTTCCTCAGCCACTACAGCACACGATCCGAAGAGGTTCGACCGTCTTGCATTCCGGAACCTCGACCGTGATTGAGTTTCATGCTGGAGATTCCATAGACGTGGTCGTTCCAGACGCCGATATCGGCGGAACCCCTACGTTCTCACTCAGAAACACTCAGTTTAGCACCGAAACTTCAACGCGAGTGGTCCGATCTTATCGAGAAAAGGCGTTCTTCCTCGGAGTTCGCGTTCCGGGCGTCCATGTTGGGTGTATCCCCAGGGTCTGCGTCGCCCGGATTTGCACTCCCGGGTTTTGCGTCAATTCTCCAGAGATCAAATTCACATTAGGACCACTGGTTGACCTCAACGTCGCCTTCGACGAATTCACGGATTCGAGACTCTTCCAAAAACCCAGACACGACTTTCAACTCGGTGGATTTAGTAGTGTCGTAGATGGCCCATTCGCCATCAACCCAGAATTTCAACCCGTCGCGCGCATCGATGGCCCCGTCGGTCCGGTGAACGAAGGCGATGCGGTCCCATTCAGCGCCTCACCCTCGACCGACGGTGACAACAACCCGCTCGTATTCACGTGGGACTTCGGCGATGGCGGGACAGGTCAAGGACCCACAACCGGCGAAAACATAACCCACGCCTACGGTGACAACGGCGAATACACCGTCACACTAACCGCAGACGATGGGCATGGCTTACCAGGCGTCACCACGCATACGGTCACCGTCCTCAACGTCGCACCGACCATACCTCCACCAGCGCTTGCAGTCGTAAATCTTGACGAAGGTGAAGTCTTCACACTCGACACCTCCGCAACCGATCCCGGGTTCCTCGACGAATTCGTCACCAACGTAGAGTGGGGAGACGGAACCACGACCGGATCTTCTGAACAGTCATCCGCCCAAGGCCCTATCCCCTCCTTCGATCATGTCTACGCCGACAACGGAGAGTACGCAGTAAGTTTATGCGTCAGAGACGACGACGGCGGAGTGGATTGCGAATCGCTTGCGACCATCGTCACGAATCTCGCGCCGACCTGCGAAGTCGTATCTTCGATTCAGACGCACACAACCGCCCCCGCATCCGCTGTCGATCTCGACATGCGACTCGTCTCATCTTTCAACGACCTAGGAACTCTAGATACCCACAACGCACCCGCCGGAAGCTCTTGGATCGACTGGGACGACGGGACGACAACGGTACTCGAGATCCCCGAAGCACCCTTTGGCCCGCCCGGGTTTGAATTCGGCGCAAACGGACTGGCGTTCGGATTATTCGACCATTCGTTTTCTGACCGCAGAACCGCGCTAACCGTACCCGACAGCTATCAACTTCGCATGTGCGTCGCCGACGATGACGGCGGCGAAGTCTGTACCGACATCGCAGAAGTCGAAGTACCCTCCGGCGATCTCCGTGTCACAAAAGTGGTCATTGAACCGACTCCGCCCGACCCCGTTCTGGTCGGAGAAAACATCAGATACAGTCTCGTCGTAGAAAACAACGGACCAGACGCCGTTTCCGACGTAAGACTCACCGACGTCCTCCCCCCCGGAACAAGTTTGGTTTCGGCGGTTCACGGGACTATCGGAGCTCTTGAAACTCAACTTCTACCGAATGAGCCATCGCGCGAAGGCGGGACAGGGGAAACCCTAGCGATCGATGGGGGTACGATTCTTCTTGGATCGCCTCCCTTTAACGAATTCGATGGGGCCGTGTTTGTCTTCGTCGCCCAGACGGGCGGAGACTGGGTCGAACAACAAAAGTTAGTCCCTAGCGTCCCCGTGGCATTCTCGAGTTTCGGATTTAGTCTAGCGATCCAAGGGGATACCGCGATCATTGCGGGTGGAGATCAAGTCTACGTGTTCAATCGTGTAGGCGAAACTTGGACCGAACAGGGCATACTGCTGAACGCAGGCGGCGTACCCGTCGGTGGCCAGGTCGCAATCAGCGGCGACAGGTTGGTCGTCGGCGCAGATGCAGAGAATACCGTGTACCTCTTTGAGAAAATTGCCGGCGTCTGGACAGAGAAAGACTCCGTCCTCAACGCCTCACCCGGATTCCCTGGCAAAGTTGCGATCAGCCGCGATAGGTTTGCTGCAGCGGTCCGTGGAGACTTATCCGGAGCGATTCCTGGGTCGGTATCCATCTACAGGTTCACAAACTCAGGTTCAACCCTCGAGAGGACAATCAACGAGACGGACCTCACCCAACTCCCAGGACCAAACACATTTGCGACCTCCATCGCTTTTGACGCAGACACCCTCGTGATCGGAACGAACGGGGGGGCGACCCTCCCGGGCGCTGCGCACGTTTTCGTCCGAGACGGCGTTACCTGGACTGAGCAAGGCTTCCTAACTGCCACCGACCCGATCCTCTCCAACGAATTCGGGATTAGTGTCGCCGTCCAAGGTGATGCAATCGTCGTTGGCGAGCCCGTAGACGACAATGGCCGAGGCGCCCTTTATGTCTTCGAGCGAAATGGTACGACCTGGTCGCAACGATCTAAACTAACCGCAAGCATTGCCAACGTGTTGGATGGACTCGGGGCGAGCGTCGCAGTTGACGGCGGCTCGATCGTCGGCGGAGCGCCCAACCTTGTATTATTCAACAACGCAGGTCAACGAATCAATTCCGGTGGTGGGTACGTCTTCGCGACCTGCCCGCAGCAACCAATCGGAACCGTAACCTGCGGACTCGGAACCATCGCCAGCGGCGAAAGCGCTATCGTTGAAATCGTCGCTCGCGCAGAGTGCATCCTCGCCGCGGATCCATCCGACCCGTCAGCTGTCTTCATGTCCACCGATCTGGTGAACTCCGCCTCTGCTTTCGGAATCGGACTCGAAGAAAACCCGGGTGACAACTCCGCAAGCGCCACCACCGCAACAGCCCCACCGACCCCCGGCGTTTGCTCGCCCGATGTCACGCCGCCGCTCATCTCGCCCGTTGTAAACGGAACGCTCGGCGACAACAGTTGGTACACTTCCGACGTCACCGTCAATTGGGTCGTCATCGATTACGACTCACCCGTGAGAAGCAAAACCGGGTGCGGCGAGACCACAGTCTCCGTCGATACCTCTATGATTACCATCACTTGCACAGCTATGTCAGACGGAGGTTCCGCGACCGAAAGCGTCTCATTCAAACGCGACGCAACACCGCCCGAGATAGTTTCCTCAATCGCGGGCACAATGGGTAGCGCTTCGTGGTACATCACAGACGTCGAGGTCAGCTTCATCTGTACCGACGGATTCTCCGGAATCGCAAATTGCACCGGACCGACCACCTTCGTAGGTGAAGGTCTGAGTCCCCCTGTCTTCGGGACGGCAACCGACAACGCTGGAAACACCGCGACAACGACCGTCAGCGACATCATGATCGACAAGACGCCGCCAACGATCACGGCAATACGTACGCCCCCAAACGCCAACGGATGGAACAATGGCGACGTCACCGTCACGTTTAGCTGTACCGATCACTTTTCTGGTCTCGCGACTTGTTCCCCGCCA
>JAJDDZ010000139.1 GCA_029260025.1 Phycisphaerae bacterium
CCGTAAGGGAGCTAGACGTACGCAGAAACGCCAACGCGAAGCGCTATGGTCTTCGACCGTCGGGTGCCATGGCCAACGCAGCGCCGCCATGTCTCCAAATGATCCCCCATCCCTACAAGAATTCCCCCAACAACCGATGAAAATGATGCGTCCCCTTCTCCCTCGTCGGCGAATACCGACCCCGATCATACAATCGCGACCGAACCCCCTTCTGCACAAGCTCAACAACCGCCTCATCCTCCCGCTCAACCCGATCCAAACCCGCCCCAGCCCCAGCGTCCAGCTTCGACTCATCCAAGACATAAGTCGAAAAACAAACCCGAGTCCGACCAACCCCCAATGGCTTCACAACATTCACCGAAACCCCCCAAGGATAAAAATTAAGCATCAAGTTCGGAAACAAAAAGTAATAATAAGCAGCGGGCTTAGTCCCAGCATCAACAGACCCCGCCGGCGGATCAAAAACAGCATCCCCCCCATCGCTATACCCAAGTTGCAAGCTCGCATAGCGCGAAAGCTCAGTTCGATAGCTCCCGTAATCAACAACCTCGTTCAAACTCGCATGAACAAATGGAATATGAAACCCCTCAAGATAATTCTCGCAGTAAAGCGCCCAATTCGCATCAACCAGATAATCCCGCGACCGCGACGAATCAAAAGCAAGCTCATCAAGGGTCAACCAACCAACCCGATCTCGCACCGGACCAATCCACTCATCAAAGGGCATCGCAGGGTCAAGCGAAGAAAAAAGAAAAGGCCCCCACTGCTCCAGCGAAACCTTCGACAGATCATCCGGTTTCGCGGGAAAGTCAGCCGCCTCCTCAAACTCCGGCATAGACTCAAAGCAACCGTTCAATCCAAACCGACGCCCGTGATATCGACACCTCAGGGAAGACTCGTTCCCTCCATGCTCGCAAACGATCATCCCCCGATGCGTACAAACATTCGACAGACAACGCACCTCGTCCGCACGATCACGCACAAGCATCAACGGCTCATCCAAACACCCCTCGAGCAACGTAAACGGATGAACCGCCCCGGCAGCCCGAACATCATCAACATGCCCAACAAGCTGCCAGCTACGAGCAAAGACCCGCTCCTTCGCCGCCTCAAAAACCACGGCATCCGTATAAACCCGAGAAGGCGGCGTCCAAGCACGACGAATATCCGCATCAATCTCAAAAGAAAAATCTGACATGCCCAAATCATACCCCATCACAGCAAGAGCGCAAAAAAAGAGCCGCCAGATTAAACCAGCGGCTCGTCAAGCTTCAATTCAAACCAGCGATCTAGCCCTATTCGCCACCCACAGTAAAATAAGTAACCGCAGCCGTTCCCTTACCCGCCTGCTCATTACGAACATCAGCAGCAAGGATATAAGTTCCCGCCGGAAGCGGAGCAATCTCGCGGACAACATCACCAGTCGCCCAGTTACGAATCACGAAATTATCACCCGGATGCAACAGCGAGTATTCCTTACCCGGAGAAAACGTTCCTTTTGACGCCGACACCGCATAAGCAAGACCAGAACCACTCGGAGAGTCAACCGTTTTCAAGATAAACCGAAAATCGCGGGGGCTACCCAACAGCGGCTGATACCCTTCGACCTGAAACGTCGGCGTCGCCGTCACGTTCTCATCAACCACCCACTGCAGCTGCTTGTGACCATCATGCTCACGATAAGTCCCGCGTTTCCCATCAACAAGCACCCACGCAGCCGGCCTCTCCGGATCGCTAAGACTAGGCGTACCGCGCCCCGCATCCATCGTCGGGTTGTTTTCCGCTGTATAGCTAGAGCGGTAGTTTGTCGAGTTCCCCGCAGAGCGAGTACCAGTCGACGAGCACCCCGCCAGAACAATCGCCCCCAACCCACCAAGCATCAAAGAATAGTCCTTCATTCGCATATCAAATCCTCCTCGTATCGGGCATCGCAGCATCCGCCGCCAAAGCCCTTCGCACATCTCGATATCATTTTCATCGGCTCGCTGGACCGCGTCGCCTTGCCCGATACATTAGTATCGTAAACAGGCGTGTAAAGCTGGGCGGTCCCGGCGAACTCTGCACATAAATCCTGCCGCCCAAAGGCGGCATCACAACCTTTCAACATCGACAGGTTTTACGAATGACCTCCACGGAAATCAGGCAGCAGTTTCTCGACTTCTTTCGCGAAAAAAACCACGAAATCGTCGATTCCTCACCAGTAGTCCCATTTGACGACCCAACCCTCATGTTCACAAACGCGGGCATGAACCAGTTCAAAGACGTATTCCTGGCCACAGGAACACGCCCCTACAACCGCGCCGCCGACACCCAAAAGTGCATCCGAGCAGGCGGAAAACACAACGACCTGGACGACGTAGGACAGGACACATACCACCACACCTTCTTCGAAATGCTCGGAAACTGGTCCTTCGGAGACTATTTCAAAAAAGAAGCAATCCAGTGGGCCTGGGAGTTGCTAACCGATGTCTGGAAAATACCCAAAGAACGCCTCCACGCCACCTACTTCCAAGGCGACCCCGCTGAGGGCCTGGAACCTGACAACGAAGCAAAAAACCTCTGGCAAACAGTCACCGACATCAAGCACGAAAACATCCACCCCGGAAACAAGAAAGACAACTTCTGGGAAATGGGCGACCAAGGCCCCTGCGGCCCATGCAGCGAACTCCACATCGACCTAACTCCAGACCTCTCAGGAGCAGCCCTCGTAAACGGCGACGACGCAAGAGTAATAGAAATCTGGAACCTCGTCTTCATCCAATTCAATAGAGCCGCAGACCGAAAACTCTCCCCCCTTCCCGCCCAGCACGTTGACACCGGCATGGGCTTCGAGCGC
>JAJDDZ010000140.1 GCA_029260025.1 Phycisphaerae bacterium
CTGCGTCCCCTGCTCAAGCCACCAAGCACGCTGGTACATGCGCGGACGCGCATCATCTGCCAGTTGAAAAATCTCCTGACCAATCGCAAAGGCACGCTGATTGAGTTCATTCGTTTGCATCTCTACGACCCATGGTGTCGCGCGAGGGCGTCCGTGTCCAGATCGGTAATCGTAACGATCTCGCGCGGTGTCAAGAACACCAGCGACGCCGCCACAACCGGCAGACGCCACAATCTCGATATCGCTCGGGCGTACATGACCATCTGTGGCGTGTAGTGTGCGACACGCGATGTTAAATCTCCGTCGCCGATGGCATCGGTCTTGAAGTCGATCAGCTCGATCTCGCTTTTGCCGACCAACACCCCATCGGCGATTCCCCGAACCAACACCCTATCACGGCTCGCTTCGCCTACCGATGGATCGAAAAACTGAGCGGGCTCGGTCGTCACAAATCGAAACTCGCGTCGATAGGCGGTTCCGCTCTTGCGAATACGCTCGGCAATCGGCGTTCCAACAAACCACGCCAGAGAATCAGCCGCGACGGCGTCTCGATCTTGGGTCGTGAGTTTTCCAGATTCGATGAGCCGTTGCAGCTCTTTTTCCACACCATCCGCGTCTGTGGCGACCGCGAAATCAAGAAACTGTAACACCCGGTGGGTAACGGTTCCGCGATGGGCTGCCCCGGACCCATCCGCCGCTTCGTAACGGGACGGCGGAAATGAAAACGCCTCCTGAGTACTTTTGTCGACCGTGTCTTGCGGATCCGGTGCGAAATTCTTGTCGCTTGTGTAGTCAAAAGACCCTTTGAACTGACTGGCCGCGACGGCCGCCCGAACCGACGTCGCGGCGATATGCGGGTACTCATAGTCAAGGCGACTCATCACGCGTTGCACCTGCGCATTGTCCTCAAGGATCGATTCACCCGCTGGTAGTGGTTCCAATCTTGATACGGACTTCAATAGCATTGCGCGCGACGGGTCCGTAACCTTCGCCAACGTCCAATCTTTCATTTCCGATTCGTCGTGCACGGTCACATCAAACAACGGCGGCGCAGAATCGCTTCGTTCTTGATTTTTCGCGAGTCCTGCGACCGTTCCGTTTTCGTTCGCTGCGAGTACTGGCAAGACCCAGTCGAAGTAACTCTTGGCGCTGCCTATTGAATGGGCTGTGTGGGTGAAGACCGGGCTCGCTTCGGCGCCGGTTAGTTTTTCAGCGTCATTTCTTGACCCGACTAGGATCAATCGATCCTCCGCGCGGGTCATGGCGACGTAGAGTACGCGAAGCTCCTCTTCGCGTGAGGACTGGGCCGTCTCCAGCCGCGCACGAAGATAGACAGCGGAGGGATATTCGATCATGTTTTCGGGTTCAACCACACGAAGCCCAACGCCCGCGGCTCGCTCGTAGAGCATCCGCCCGTGCTCGTCTTGGAGATTGAACTGGTTTCCCATGCCCGCCAGGAGAACGACGGGGAATTCCAGCCCCTTGGACTGATGGATCGTCATGATCCGAACGACGTCTTCGGTCTCGCCGATCGTTGGAGCGACGTCGAAATCGCGATCTTGCTCCGCCAAGCTTTCCATAAACCGCAGGAACCGATGAAGCCCTTGGTTGCGAAACGTCGCGAATCGTCGGGCGATGTCGTGCAGCTTTAAGAGGTTGGCTCGCCTTTGAGACCCGCCAACTAGTCCAAAAGCCCGTGCGAGATACGCCCGCTCTTGATAGAGTTTCCAGATGACTTCGGCGAGCGGAGTGCGCCTAGCCAGCGTTCGATATCGCTTCATTGCGACAAGCGTTTTCGAAAGCTGATCGCGCAAGTCATTATCATCGCCCGATTCGGCGTAAAGCGTGACAGTCTGATGAAACGGCAGAGCGCGATCGATCATTCGAATCGCGACAAGTTGATCCTCGGTTAACGGCTTGCTAAAGATCCCGCTGCGGAGCGTGGCAGCAAGCGGAATATCCTGCTGGGCGTTATCCAGGACTCGAAGAGCAGACAAGACGTCTCGCACTTCCAACGCGGAAAACAGAGATCCGCCAGCACCCGCGAAGGCTGGGATATTCATTCCGCTTAATACGTTGGCGATCAGGTCGGCGTTGACTTTCGTCGATCGTAGAAGGATAGCGACGTCGCGGTACGCCAGTGGTTGTTCAGTCTTGGCACTCTGGCGTATGAGGTCGCGAATCCGTTCACCCATACAATACCCCTCACGCTCGATCTTGGACCATTTCGACGAATCGGTATGGCGTGCGGTTCCGATCGCGAATGGACTTTCGATCGCTTCCGCTTCGTCGTCTTCGCCGCCGCTTATCTTACCCTCGAGCACATGCACCTCGATCGCTTGCCGGATCGATCTCTGTTCATCAATCTTTCGGCCTGCGCGTAGCTCTGCCATCTCGTCGTACACAACCGGACCACCGCCCGGCGGCATGATTTCGCGAAAGACGAAGTTCACCCCCTCCAAAATCTCCGGGCGACTACGAAAGTTTTCTTGAAGGAAGATCGCGCGGGTCGTTTTGAGATCTGGGTCGGGGTTGAGGTCGGGGTCGGGGTCGGCGGTTGCTCGCCGGACTCTGGCGCTGAAGAGTTCTGGTTCCGCAAGGCGAAAACGATAGATGCTCTGCTTCACGTCGCCCACGGTGAAGAGATTTCCTGGCTGGGTCTCGTCCGACTCGTGGCAGGCGAGTCTGAGAATCGCGTCTTGGATTGGGTTGATGTCCTGAAATTCATCGACCAGAACATATCGAAATCTCCGATGCAGATTCTTCGCGACTTCGGACGGAGCAAACACGCCGACGCTACTGTCAGAGCCTTCCCGGTCGCACAAGAGCTCAAACGCAAACTGCTCTAGGTCGCCGAAGTCGATGACGTTCAGCTTACGTTTTTGCTGATTGTACCTTTTTCGAAATAGGATCGCTAAGTCGGCGATCGTGGCTGCGTAGGGACCGACGTGGCGCATCCCCGCGACCCATTCATCCGGCGAGAAAAGACCGAAGCGTTCCTGCAGGTTCTCCTTGAAGAGTCTCTTGTTGATTTGATCGGAATAGCACGACTGGGCATGTTCCGCAAGACGCAGTTCACGTTCGTCGAATTCCTTTTTCTTCAGTCGTTTTGCTGGCGGTCGTCTTGTTTCACAGATTTCCGCACGCACGATCTCAAACTGCTTCGCACTTGGATTGGCGCTCAATCGTTCTTGCCAATCGCGCACAAGCTCAGCATACTCTCTGATTTGCTGCGCGTATGCGTGCCCAACCGGATCGCCGGACTCAATGGATGACGCCATCGCCTCGCAATGATCTGCCTGTCGCACAAGTTCCGAGATCAACCCGCTGGCGATTGGAGCAACAACTTCGTCAGCAGGGGCGAGATGACCCCGAACCGTTCGCGCAAGCCATTCCTCTGGGTCCGGAAGAGATGCCAAGAACGATGACAAGCTCACCACCAACTTGCGAATCGCCTTGTCCTCGCCCAGTCCGTAATCATCCACCAACCGCACGAAGGCTGGTCCAAGTTGATCCGTCGAACGCTCACCCAACTCCCATTCAGAAAAATCAACCGTGGGCGTCTCTTTCTCGCATTTCGGTCGATCCAACAGTGCCTTCGCACCAAGCGGATCAGCAGAGTCTCTCGCCGTCGCATACAGATCAGAAAAAACCTCATCAAGGACTTCGCCTGACAAAAGGGGCGCTTCGTCTTTATCGAGCAGCGTGACGGTCGGGTCGATCCCGATTTCGCTAAACCACCGCCGCATCACCCAAGAACAAAAAGAGTGGATCGTTGAAATCTGAGCCACATCCGCGACAGCGACTTGTTGAGCGAGTCGCGGATCGTCCGGCTCCTGCGACTGCCGCTCACGGATCGCCTTGACGATTCGAGATCGCATTTCGGAGGCTGCGGCGTCGGTAAACGTGAGCACCAGTAGTTGGTC
Source organism: Phycisphaerae bacterium (assembly GCA_029260025.1). Classification (GTDB taxonomy): domain Bacteria; phylum Planctomycetota; class Phycisphaerae; order UBA1845; family UBA1845; genus JAJRUK01. The sequence continues at coordinate 3,927 of JAJDDZ010000140.1, forward strand.
AACGTCGCAGCGGGTGTCCGCCGGCGCATCGCACACCAGGTACGCACATCG
>JAJDDZ010000015.1 GCA_029260025.1 Phycisphaerae bacterium
CGTGCTTTCGAGGACGTTTCGTGGGACGATCAGATTCGCGTGATGGTCCTGACAGGCGCTGGTGATCGGGCTTTTTGCACCGGCGCTGACCTGAAAGAACAGGAAGCGGAATGTCTAGATCGACCAGCCGCCTATTGGAAGTGGATGGGTGCGTTCATCGAAGTCCACGAGAAGATGCGCAACATCGGTAAGCCCACCATCGCCCGACTAAACGGCATGGTCGTAGGGGGCGGAAACGAGATGAATATCTCGTGCGATCTAGCCATCGCCGCCGACGACATCATCATCAAGCAAGTCGGCGCCGCCCGTGGGAGCGTCGCAGCCGGCGGAGCGACGCAGTTTCTTCCCATGATCGTGGGCGACCGCCGTGCCCGCGAGATTCTGCTTCTCTGCGAAGATATTCCAGCTGCCAAGGCGCTGGAGTGGGGCTTGATCAATCAAGTCGTCCCGCGTGCAGAGCTCGACGCCGCCGTTGATGTCATGTGTGCGAAGTTGATCGACAAACTCCCCGAATGCACGCGATACACCAAACAGCAAATCAATTTCTGGCGCGATCTGTCCTGGCATCAAACAATCGGCCACGCGCGGGACTGGCTATCCATTCACAACCTCGCCAGCGAGGTCAAGGAGGGCACGAGCGCGTTCACCGAGAAGCGACCAGTCAATTACGCCAAGCTGCGGGACGAGGTTAGGTAGGTTGCGACGCAGGCCGCCGCGCGCACAATGAGAAGCACTATGGCAGATCTAATTCTAACAAATACGGAAGGCCCCGTTGGCGTCTGTACGCTCAATAGGCCCGAGGTGCTCAACGCTCTAAACATCGAGCTGATGGACATGCTCATCGAGCGACTCGAAGCTTTCGACGCCGACCCCGCAATTCGCGTGATCGTGATCGCTGGCAGCGAGAAGGCGTTCGCTGCCGGGGCTGACATTGGCGAGATGGCCAACGCGTCGCTTGTGGACATTAGCGAGAGGAACAACCTCGCCCGGTGGAAACGCATCGCCGCAATCCGAAAGCCCATCATCGCGGCGATCAGCGGCTTCGCCCTCGGCGGTGGATGCGAGCTGGCGATGCACTGTGACATGATCGTGGCCTCGGAGTCGGCGCAGTTCGGTCAGCCCGAGATCAAGCTCGGTGTCATTCCTGGCGCAGGCGGGACACAACGTCTCACGCGGGCGGTGGGTAAGTTCCGAGCAATGGAAATCATTATGACCGGTCGGTTTATGACCGCGAACGAAGCGTATGACGCCGGCCTGGTAACCAAGGTCGTCTCGAAAGAGCAATTCCTTGAAGAAACCATGAATCTTGCCCGGGAAATCGGCAAGATGCCGCCACTGGCGCTCAAAGCTGCCAAAGAAGCGATCCTTGCTGTGGATAACACGACCCTGGCGACGGGATTGGAGTACGAACGCCGTCTCTTCTACTCTCTCTTCGCAACCGAAGATCAAAAAGAGGGCATGAAGGCGTTTCAAGAAAAGCGCAAGGCCGACTTCAAAGGGAAATAATGTCAACCAACTTCGAGACCATCCAACAAGCCGACGAAAATGGCGTGCGAACCATTACGCTCAACCGCCCGGACGTACTCAACTCCTTCAATACGCAGATGTTGAAAGAATTGAGCAAAGCGGTTCGTGATTCGGCCAAGGACAAGAGCGTTCGATGTCTAATCCTCACAGGTGCGGGTCGAGGCTTTTGCGCGGGGCAGGATCTTGCGGACGTTGCAGATCGCTATAAGAGCGACGACCCGATCGAGCTAGGTCATCACATCCGCAAGTTTTACAACCCCCTCATCACGCAGCTGCGTACGATGGAAAAACCCGTGATCGCGTCGGTCAACGGAGCAGCTGCGGGTGCAGGGTGTAGCTTGGCCCTTGCCGCTGACCTTCGGATCGCCGCAGACTCGGCGAGTTTTATTCAGGCGTTTATTCATGTGGGTCTCGTTCCGGACTCGGGGAGCACGTTTTTTCTTTCTCAGCTCGTCGGGACAGCTCGCGCTTTCGAAATGGCGTGTACCGGTCGCAAAATCAAAGCCGACAAAGCTCTGCAGATCGGGCTGGTGAATCAGGTCGTCCCAGCTGATGACCTCGCGGAGGCAACCGGCAAGCTCGCGTCCAAGCTGGCGGCGCTTCCACCGCGGGGTATCGGGCTGACCAAACGAGCACTTAACGCAGCCACAACCGGCGATCTCGCGTCTCAGCTGGACTACGAAGCACAGCTCCAAACGACCGCCGGGAAGACCAAAGATCATCGTGAGGGCGTGACGGCGTTTCTTGAGAAACGATCTCCAAAGTTCACCGGCGAGTAACGTTCCGCCTATGTGAGAAGTGCTCAACTCACATCGAAGGTCAAGCAAGGGACTCCGGCCTCGGTCGATCCGAGAATTTTGTTGCTTGATTCCGTCCGCCCATCCCGCTACCTTCCTCCCGGGACAGGAACATTTGCGCTTACTTGGAGGGCGTTTTCGCCGTGACAACCGCAGAAGCAAACCGGGAGACGAAGATCGTGTCGCAAACATCCGCAGTACACGCAAAGGCAATCGAGCTAGGCAAACACGCACTTCGCATGACGGACGCATCCGGGTCTGGTCATCCGTCGACCGCGCTTTCGATCGCACACGTCGTGGTTGAACTCATGTATCGCGAAATGCGATACGACCCGGACAACCCTTGGAATGGCGCGAGCGATAGACTGGTTTTATCATTGGGGCATGCAGTCCCAATCGTTTACGCCGCTTATGCGGATCTCGGCGGGATGGTCGGGAAAACCGAGTCGGAAAAGACATTGCTTAAGGTTGATGACTTAAACACCCTGCGTGAGTTGTCGAGTGTTCTCGATGGTCATCCCAACCCAGCCGAAGGGGTCCCCTTCTTTGATGCCGCGACGGGATCGCTTGGGCAAGGACTGTCGGTCGCCGCCGGTCTCGCGCTCGCCGCCAGGATCGACAAGATCGACAAACGAATTTTCTGCATCATCGGCGACGGCGAATCTCGCGAAGGGCAGATTTGGGAAGCGGCGGACTTCATCGTTGACCATAACCTGTCCAACGTGACAGCGATCTTCAGTTGCAACGGACATGGCCAGGCTGACTCGGTGTCCCAGCAGCAGTCTGCTGACTCTATAGAGAAAAAGATGATCGCTTTCAACTGGGACGTGATCCGGGTTGATGGCCACGACCCCGACGCGCTCAGTGACGCCTTCGACCGCGCAAACGCTGGCGAAAGACCAACCGCGATCGTGGCCAAAACCGTCAAAGGATGGGGCGTGGACTCGATCATCGGAAAGAATTTCCACGGAAAACCGCTATCTGGCGAAGGACTTAAGACAGCGATCAATGACCTAGAGGCAACTGGCGAAAAGCTCGGCGCTGCCGCCGGGAAATTCAATACGCCCAATGCGACGCATGTGGTTGCAGCTGAAGCTCACAACACCATCGCTTTGCCGCCTTTCGACTCCGCCCTCAAACGTGCTGGCCTCGATAAGGAACTCGAACAAAAGAAGCTCGCGACCCGCGTGGCCTATGGGGCTGCTTTGGTGGCTTGTGGTGATGTCGATCCGCGCGTTGTTGCCGTTGACGCCGACGTTAGCAACTCCACGTTCGCCAACATGTTCCAAAAGGAGCACGGCGATCGATTCTTCGAGTGTAAAATCGCCGAGCAGAATATGATCACCGTCGCGGCCGGACTTGCCGCCGGCGGAAAGATTCCGTTCGCCAGCAGTTTCGCAAAATTTCTAGCGCGGGCGGTCGATCAGATAGACATGGCGGGCATCTCTCGTGCTAATATCAAAATTGTAGGTTCGCACTCCGGCGTTTCGCTCGCCGCCGACGGCCCCTCGCAGATGTCCCTAAGTGACGTCGCCTATTTCCGAAGTATGTCTCGCGCCGACAACGGTCGCGGCGAGCCGGTATGCCGGACATTCCATCCGAGCGACGCGGTAAGTGCTTACCGCTGCGTAGAGCTGATGGCTCGCGTTCCCGGAATGTGTTTCATGCGAACCCATCGACCAGCGGCGCCATTCCTCTACCCGTTCGAGGAACAGTTCGTGCTTGGAGGCTGCAAGCAGCTACGCGAGGGAGGAAATCTGACGATCGCCAGCAGTGGGTACATGGTCCACATGGCCCTCCGGGTCGCGGACAAGCTCGCGGAGTCCGGGGTCAACTGCAACGTATTCGATGCTTATACGTTCCCGTTGGATGCCAATCCGATCCTGGAATCTGCTCGGAAGGCTGGTGGGGCGATTTTGACGGTGGAAGACAATTTCATTGGCGGGCTTCATTCGGAGTTAGCAGAAGCGGCCGCTGCCGCGGGAGATGTTCGCGTCGTCGGCGTCACCGTGAACAAGCTGCCCAAATCCGCGAAAACACCCGACGAAGTCTTCGATTACGTCGGCGTCGGCTTGGATGATGTCCTTACCCAGGCCCGCAAAATCGCGAAGAAATAATCTTCTCCGGCTGAGAGCAAACCACTGGCGGTCTGGGTCGTAGAATAGAAAGACCTAGGAGGATCGTATGATGCTCATGCCGCAACCGCGTCGTCGCGCAATCTGGTGTTTTTCCTTCCTGGCGATTGGTCTGCTTGTTACCACGGCGGCATCTCAGCAAGAAACGCCGGCAGGTTCGCCTGCATCGGTCGGGCTGGCGATTCTCGAACAGTATCTAGGCGCGTGGACATTGACGGAGCATCATTACGACGCGACCGGGAAGATCGTTGCGAGCATCGACGGGTCAGAACAAATAGGCTGGGTCCTCGATGAGCAAGCGATCCAGCGGACCTACATCTCGAAATCCGAATCACGAACCTTCCGTGCCATTGGGCTACTTTCTTGGAATGAGTTTGAAGAATCATACCACGGCACCTGGCTGGATAACCTTTCAAGGGGCGGGCCAACAGTGGTCCGGGGTGAGTGGGATCCCAAGAGACAATCGATGGTTTTCAAGTACACGGTACTTTCGGCGAAGGATTCAACACGTGCGTTCCAGGTCATAGAACGCTTCGTTGACCACAGCACGCGCATCGCGACTACGTTCGAGACGACGGGCGGAACTGTTCAAAAACGCTTCGAGGTCGAGTACAAACGCGCTGTCCCTTGCCCTGGAAAGATTCGGGTAATCTCCGGAATCGGCGAGTAAGTCCTAATTTAGTTGCCGATGATCACCGTCGAGGTTGACCAAAAAGTCCAGACCACGACCCCGGACATCACAAGTGCGATTCCAATTTTAGTTGCCGTTCCAATCGCAAAGCCCAGCGCCGAGAATAGCCCCACCTTGGTCCCCTCAGCCAGACGCTTATTCATCACGATTTCCACAACGAAAGCCCCAAGGAAGCATCCTAGGATGGCGCCAACAAACGTCCCGATGATGAAAAACGGTAGTGACAGGAAGATCATACCTAGGATCCCGCCGATCATGCCGCCCCAGGCAGCTTGGCGCGAACCCCCAGCCTTACGAGCGGTAATCACGGAAGCGAAAAACTCGAACAACTCCGCGCCCGTCGCCAACCCGGTGAGGACTACCACGCGTGACATCGCCACAGACTCCCAATTGCTGGCCCATCCGGCAACGGCAACCCCACCAACAATCATCCAAGTACCAGGCAGGCGCAATGCAGTCAGAACGACGGCGATGAAACATCCGAGCGCTGCGAGCAGTGTTGCTGTGTATTGTTCTATCAAGTATTCGGTCCCGATTATCTTGCGACGAAAAGAGTGTGGTTCTGGAAAACGCCAGATCGTAAGGTAGTGTCACATGGGCGACACGTAGACGCAAGAATCCGAGCAATCACCGCAAAAACAATCTCGCTTCTCAAGCGTATTCCCCTATAGACTGTATCAAGTTCGGGCGCGATAGTCTCTTATCTTCGGTCCGATTGGCGATGTATGTTGAGGCGGTGAGGGACAATGGCTGACGGGGACATAGGTGTCAACCTAGTGGTCGCGATAAGTGACATGATCTTCGAAACGAAGATTCGCACGACGGCGGATCGGCTCGGCGTTCGTATGGCTACGACCCGCGATGCGGATCACGTGGTCGC
>JAJDDZ010000141.1 GCA_029260025.1 Phycisphaerae bacterium
GTCGTCAATGATCATGTTTGACGCCCACTGATCGTACACCGTCGAATTTGCCTGCGAGTCGAACCAGATAAGCGCTCCGCCCGCAGCTGTGATCAGTTCCGGTTGCCCGTCGAAGTTCAGTTCGCCAATCGCCATCGCGCCCGGCGGGCGTTCGATGAATTCAGAAAGCGTATAAACTTGCCATGGAATATTCGGCAGGGGGGCGGTCGTCGCCTCGGCCCCAGGACCACGCAACCATTGAATAACCTGCCCGCTTGTCGATCGAACGATCACATCAAGCAACCCGTCCGCGTCCAAGTCCGCAACGTCGAGAATGTCGGCACCGGTTGGAATCTGTCCAACCGTTCCAACAGCCCAATCGGGACCAGAAAAATGGAAATCATCCGGAACATCAATCACAGGGTTGCGAAACCATCGAACGTTCATGCTCCCAGCACCGGGGAAAGTCGCAACGATGTCCAGGTCGCTATCACCGTCGATATCACCAAGCGCAACCCCTTTGACCGAAGTGCCCAGCGGTGTCACGTTTGGAATCTGCACCGGCGACCAAGTCCCATCACGAACCGCAGCCCCGCCGCCGTTGGTGAACATCAACACTTCAACCGACCCGCCGCCGCACTGCGAATTCCAGGCAGCCACAATATCTAGGTCCCCGTCGCCATCGACGTCGCCAATAACCATGTTCGTGAATCCGCCTTCTTCAGGCGTACTTGTTGAGTTTCCTGAACCCGCAAGACGAGAAGATTCGATAGGAATCTCTTGCCATGCAAGCGCGCGATTCGTCTGCGTCGCGTCAGCCGGCCCCATGTACAGCGTGATCAATCCGCCAAGCTCAGCCTCGTCGACAGTTTCGCTGTCTAGGCAACCACGTACCCCTTCGAGCGTGCTCTTCATCATAACAGCGATGTCGTTGTTCCCGTCGCCGTCAAAGTCTCTCACCTCAAGTCCCGAAACAGAAACTACTGGAACATTCCCAGCAAGCGTAACAGTCTCAAACGTAATCGCTCCCGTCGCGGATCGTCTTTGAAGATGGATCTGCACAGGCTGCGTCGCGTTCCATGCGGAGACAAGGTCCATGAACCCGTCACCGTTCAAGTCCGCAGAATCAACAAACTGCGGACCAGCCGAGTCTTCCGAACGTGGATCAACCTGGATCGCCGCAAAGAAGCTCTTCGTGCGACCGGAAGCAAGAAAATCGTTACCCCCGGATGAGGTTGATGTAGACGTTGTGTAATCACCGCGACATCCGATGAACGTAGCGATCGCGATCACACACACCGTACACATCATGCCGTATATTGACTTGCCGTTTCCACGTCGAAGCTTCATGGACGCAATCCTTATGTTGTTAGTTGACCCCAAATGCTTGCGCGCCCATCGACAGTCCGCTTTCGTCGATTGGGGCACGCACAATCTGCTGATAGGCGCCGAGTCATCGAAAATGCACCCGCGCCACACAAGGTGGTTATCGGTGGCCCGAAATCGTCTCTTTTGGGGTTGATCGGAATAATAAAGGACGGATCATTGCGGGGGTCCGATAAGGTTCCCCGCCAGGCCCGAAGAGAGTCGTGGGCGTTTTACCCGGTAGGCTTACAGGTTTTACAAGGCTTCCGCCCAGTTTCTTGCGCTACCAGGAACGAATTAAACCGAACCACATTCCCTGCCTTGATTCGCGCAGCGTGGGGGCAAGTTTCTTTGTGGAAGACCTTGGAATTCTTACTCGCGACATGTTTCGTACTTATCTGAGCCATCTCCTCTACTACCGGCTTCGCTAACCCAAGGTGAGGGTCGCCAGCAGCATGCCAAGCGCGAATGAGCATCTTCGCGCTGAGCAATGCAGCCTTTTCCAGACGCATTTCGATCAGCCCGAGGTTGTAATCAACGTCACCTGCCACAAACTGATCGGACAGGTTCTTCGACGAGACAAATGCTTCAGGCCCACCCGCCAGGCGTCCAGGATCAACCCGAACTTCAAAGGCCAGTCGCTGATGATAGATCGCGATCAACCGGCTCGCCGCGCCATCATCGCTAGGAATCGTCGTCCGCGCCGCCTGCCGAACACAATCCGCCGTAGCGACGTTAATGGCACCCATAGAGCGCGTCACGAAGGCGGCGGCCAATCGCCCCGTAAGCATCTCGGCGCTTCGCATAGGCTGTTCCGCGTTTTCACCGACCGGATTTCCATAAAACCGAGGATCCCCAAGCGACGAGCCGAAGGATTCACCAAGCCCCGCCGGAAGAAGAGTCGCAGCAACCTTCCCAGTTAGAGTTAGAACGTAATCTTCGACAAGAAGCTGAACGTGAGAACCGGAGGCCTGACCGGGGCGAAGGTTGGGGTTAGGGTCGGGGCCGGGGTCGGGGTCGGGGTCGAGGTCGGGGGCAACCAGCGTCATGCAGGCGAGCATCGCGACCGCAAACATAAATAGCCCCTTCGCGGAAAGTTACCCTTCAGTCTCGTCCTCGCCAGTGGCGACTACCTGCCCCGCAGTCTCGAGTATCTTTTTCAAAAGAAACTCTTCCAATGCAGGGTCATCGCCAATGTTAATCCAGCGATCATCATCCACCGTAACTTTCGGGTCACCCGTGGTAGACGGTAAACTCTCACCAAAAAACTGATAAGCTGCCCCGCTACTGTTGAATTGACGGTCCGGCGATGAAAGGCGCTGCTTGTGAACAGAAACCGAGAGCCGAGTCCAATTTCGCGCATCGTCCAACGAAACTGTCACCTCAACCCAGCGCCGTAATGGGTTGATCGCTGATTCAAAGGCATCTTCACGAGTCGCAACGTCACCTCGCCAAAACTCGAACCAGTGCTGCGACATAACCGGAAGCGTCGTTACCACCCCAGCCCGCCGATCAACACGATCCAGAGGCATGTAATTTTGACGCAGCGTGTCCTGAATCGCCGTCCAAGTCGCGTCCGCCTCTTTCGATGAGTCGACCACCTGCATCACCTTGGTACCAACGTAGCTCGCCCGCTTAGGCGAATGACAGCCAGCGAACCACAGGCATCCCGACAATGCGATTAGAATGGGAAAGTGTTTCATGATCGACGGCGATGTTAAACCACGCGTCCCGCCCGTCAACTACGACTCGCCCGGGGCGCCTTTTTCGCTTTGGCGCATCACAAGCCCCTCCCCAGAACCCCACCCGACCTCGTTTATCAGACCCCAACGCTACTTCAATCGCCGTAGAACCTGTCCGATAAGGGGTATAGAATTCCACAGGGGCTTGGAACCCCTGGGAAGGTTCCAAGTATTTGGGGGCCGCAATGAGCGACTGGCTGGAAGCCGAGCAGAGAATAGAAAGAGCACAACAACTGTCGGAATCACACCGATGGGAGGACGCCCTTCTAGAGCTAGACGCAGCCATCGCGATCAACCCAGCAAACGCCCTATGGCATGCCCAAAGAGGCGTACTACTTGAAGAGCTTACCCGCTACGGCGACGCAACTGACGCCTACCGCCGCTCCATCGACCTCGATCCCAACGATCGCGAGGTCTCACTCGCCCTTGGGATGTGCCTCTCAAGGCAGGGTCGACACGCACGCGCACTGGAAGTATTCGCCGATCTCGCCGAGAAGGACCGCGACTATGAGCCAGCCTACTGTCATCGAATTCAGATCTACAGTGACCTCGGTCGCCATGACCGAGCCGAGGAAATGTTCTATCTCGCTCAAGAGCTAAAAGAAAACTGCCCACACTGTTTCTATCACATGGGCGCTTCGCTCGCCGCCCGGGGCATGACAGAGCGAGCACTCTTTTGCTTCAACCGTGTCCTCGAAATCGACCGCAGATACGCCGGCGTGCATCGACGAATAGGACAATCCCATCGTGCAAAGGGTGACACGAGAAAAGCCCGAGCGCACATTCTAGAAGAATGGCGATACGACCCAGGGAATTCGGAGCTGCTCTTTGATCTCGCAGACCTGTCGATTTCAGTCGGCGATTGGCGTGGCGCCGTCTCCAAGTACGAACAGATCATAGAGTTAGACCCCGATCACGAGGAAGCCTTCTTCGAGTTAGGTCAGCTTTGGCTCGCTCGCGGCGACAACGAAAAGGCCCTTCTTTGTTTCGAAAGATCAGAGGACCTCTCAGGCGAAGAGATGATCCTTCACGATCTCGATTGGCGAATCGGCGAAGTCATGGTCCGCACCCAGCGATACGAGGAAGCGAAAGTCAGGCTAGAGCGAGCGGTCGCCCTGGACCCAGACAACCCAGCCATTCTTCACTTGCTAGGCGATGCCCTTCTCGCCCTCCAAAAACCAGAAGACGCAGCCAAGTGTTGCAAGCGTGTCCTCGCCGGAGACAAGAAAAACGCTTTCGCCCACCACAAGCTAGGCGTGTGCTTAGTACAGCAAGGAAAGTCAAGCGACGCGATAACCCACTTCCACAAAGCAATCGACGCAAAACCAGATCACTCCGACGCCATGTTGAGCGCAGCCGTCGCCCACATTCAGCTAGCCCAGTGGCGAGAAGCCAAGGAAATGCTGACCAAGGTATCGCGCTACGCCCCCAACGACCCAGACGCCCGCGAACTCTCCCGAAACCTATGGCGATATCGCCTAAGAGGTTTCGTAAAACGCCTAACAACCTAAGCTCCTCACAACTGTCCTGAATATTTCTTTTCTTGACATAGAGGGGGTTATCGGGGTAGAATATTCGCGGCTCACATCGGGGTGTAAGCCCGGCTTTCCTGTCCTCGCCCTAATGTCATTCTAGGGAGCGGTATAGACTCGACGCGCCTGTTTGAGGTTGCCGAGCTTTCGATCTCACGGTCGTCTCTACTGAGGCAAGAAAGGCCATGGCACGATGAATCGAAACACAACGCTTGCGGTGGTCGTTTCTTTGCTGGTTGTTGGCTTTGGTGTGCGAGATGCAGACGCCGAAATGCTGTTCATTGCGTTGTACAATCAATCATAGATGAGAGGGAGGACAAATGCGGACCCGTAATATTGCGGTTATAGCGGTCGTTGCCTTTCTCCCGCCGTTTGCGGGCAGCGCTCCAGCGAAGGCGGGACTCGTTGAAGTCGTCGTGTCCGGCGTAGTTTCAGATACGGATCTGTGGTACTCCCGAGTTCCGGATGCAACGGGCCCAGCGGTCGGGGATCCCGTTGAGTTTCGCTATACCCTCGACTTGGATAAGCCGATCCCATTCGCCGACGACATGCGCTTCTACTCTATGGAAGAATTTACGTTTTCCGTCAGCGACGATGTCTTCTCACTTTCTGGACCAGCGGGCGAGGTTGCGACTACTGATCGCGATATTGTTGATCAGTACTCAGCGTTCACTAAGATAGAACGTGATGAATCGTTCTTGGGCTTTGACCTCTTCAGCATCGGACTACTGCTACGCGACTCTACAACTACCGCACTCGATGGGCTGGATCATCCAGACGCGCTGGACTTCGCGAACTATGACTTGATTGAGTTCACGGCGGGGTGTGCTAGCTGTGCCCAGTTTCCCGAGGATGACCCTCTCGTGTTCTGGATAACACCCACTGCGATCAGTGTGAATGTAGTTCCGGAGCCTGCCACCGCGGTGTTGCTGATCCTCTCTGCACCCTTGTTGTATCGCTGCGGGCGACGCTCGGATAGAAGATTGGGATCACAACGGCCACCCAAAGAACGCAAAAGAAACACTTGACCCGCAACGGGCTT
>JAJDDZ010000142.1 GCA_029260025.1 Phycisphaerae bacterium
TGATCGCGATGGTTGCTTCTGATTCGCCATCATGCCGATTCTCGACCTGACGGCGTTTCTGGGGAATCTTGTCCAACATAGACCCGAAATTGCCCACAAATCGTTTTACATCAAAATACGTGATAGAATCGCGCGGCGTAGGAACTTTACTGATCGCGCTCGCAAAACGCTTGCTCTGCGTGATGGATTTGATTTGGGGCTTCCCAGAAAGAAGCCCAGCCACATCAGTAAGTGCTTTTTGCCCCGTCGCCACGCCAAGGACATCCCCTTGGCGAAACAGTTCGATCGAAAACCCAAGGTCCTCAAGTTTCCCGGAGCGGAATGGGATTGAGCGAACCATCATCCCGCCAAGGTTCATCTCCGCCACTTGAACATCCCCGCCGGCGAGCGAAGCGATCTCGTCCAGAATCGCAGAAAGCGCAGCAAAGTTTGACTCGCCGCTCCCAGCAGTGCCCCGCGTCAAGAAAATATACTCATACCCAACACAACAAGAAGCCATGCGTTCGGCAAAAACATATTCACGCGCCGTCAAGGCAGACCAGTCAACCGCCTGGATCAACTTTGTCGCCTTTTCGATACCTTCGCGAGCGTCGGACGCATCATCCGCTTCCATCGAGGAGAGCAGCATCGAAGTAAAATCCCCAACCACTCCGCTAGCTTGCGCTGCTTCAAAAACCTCGCCCCAAGCATCATCGATCCATTCGCGCTCTGGGTTTCTTGCGTGATGAACAAGAAACATTACATCCTCAGGAACGTACGCACCCAGAGAAAACTCCTTCGGAAGATCCCCCGCCAAGCAGACCCCGGGCAAGAGAGCTAGCAACAGGAATGCGGTAGGTGTTGTTCGACACATCGATCGTTTGGCAGGGAAGCGAGTCATGTCAGCTAAGTTCCTTCGCGAAGTCTCGCTCATTGAGAGAAGAACGAAACTCGATTCTTCCGACGGTTCCGATAACCGTCGCATCGTCTACACTAGGCTAGGCATCATCATGAAGTGTCACAACGCCGTAACCATTCAGTACTAAAGGATAGTTAAGACGTCGGTTCGAAACCAGTCGCACCCCGTATCAACTTGTGCGATATTGTCCCGAGCCTAATTCAACTCCAAGGGTTCGCCCTAGGCTCGGGTCGTTGCGTCAGCCTCAATCTACTCTATCATCCCACCCCGTATGTTGGTGATCCCATCGATCGCCTCGGACGCCCGTCTTCACCGTCTGAAAATGCTCCTCGATAGCGGGGAGGGGCTTATTCACATTTCAGGCGTATGGGGAGCGTGCGCGCCGCTAGTTACCGCATACCAAATCGCCTCAATAAACAAAACGACTCTCTATATCACAGCCCATCCCGAACAGGCAGACCGCGCAAGAGACGATATCGAATTCTTCATGGGCAGTAGTTGCGAAATCTTCCCAGCCTGGGAGTCACTACCCGGAGAAGGAGCAGCCGCAAGCGAGATTCAGGCCGAACGCCTCCGACTATGCTCGCTTCTAGCAGGCGGAGCAAAAGCGACGATCGTAGCTCCAATCCAAGCCCTCATGCAACCCGTACCGACCCCCGCAGAAATCCAACAAAACACCCTAACTCTAAGTAGGGGCATCCCTTACGTAACCCCCGATAGTCTCCTAGAGTGGGCGGTCGATCGCGAATTCACGCGACTAGAAATGGTCGAAAACCCGGGCGACGTCGCCCGCCGTGGCGAAATCGTCGATCTTTTTGTTCCCGGCGACGAGGCACCCCTGCGGATTCATTTCGACGAAGATAGCGTCGAGTCAATCCGCCGTTTCGACATCAGCACCCAGAGATCGATCGACACGCTAGACGAGGCATCGGTCTGCGCAATCCCAAAGTCGCTAAGAGTTGAAGCCATTCCCGGCAATGACTTCTTCGCACATCTCCCAAGAGATGTCACCATCGTGATCGACGAACCGGCCGAAGCCCAGCAACTCGGCGCCGTGATTCACAATCGCATGGCAAACTCCGACCGCCTGTTCGACGTGAGCTCCATCTTGGGTCAATGTGATTCTCGATTGCAGGTCCACTTCGGAAGATTCGGCGGACTAGCAGCAAAGAGCGACAGTGCGATCGACCTCGGCGCAACCTCGCTCGCACGTTTCGAAGGTGCACCCGGCGATGCAGTCGACGAACTATGCGACCTCGCACGCGACCACACCGTCCACATCTTTTGCGATAACGACGGAGAGCGCCAGCGACTCGAAGAACTGCTAGACGAACGCGACGAATCACCAAAGGAAAAAATCACCCTCCACATCGGCGTCATTCATCGCGGATTCGTCTGGTCGCAGACCAAGACAGCTCTCGTCGGGCATCACGAGATCTTCCAGCGCAGCCGCCAGCGCAGGCGAATCAGAAAACTCCACGCCGGACGCCCGCTAGAATCATGGACCGACCTCAAACCAGGCGACTACGTCGTGCACGTCATACACGGGATCGCTGCCTACCGAGGTCTGCATCGCATGGAGAAGGGCGAGGGCGGACAGTTCGAGGAATTCCTAACCCTAGAATTTGCCGAGCACGCAATCGTCCATGTTCCATGCTCCCAGATCGATCTTGTGCAAAAGTACATCGGTTCCGGCGGTCGAAAACCACCCCTTTCGACCCTCGGCGGAAAGCGATGGAACAGAACAAAAGAAAGGGTCGCCGACTCCGTTTCGGAGTTAGCGGAAGAGTTACTACGCGTCCAGGCAGCCCGAAAGCATTCCGTCGGCACCCCGTATCCCGCCGACACGGACTGGCAGCGAGAATTCGAGTCGGCTTTTCTTTACGAGGAGACGGAAGACCAATTGCAAGTCGCCAGTGAAATCCGCACCGACCTCTGCGGACCCAGACCAATGGACCGCCTCGTCTGCGGCGACGTCGGTTACGGAAAAACCGAATTAGCGATGCGAGCTGCCTTCAAAGTCGTCGAATACGGCCGCCAAGTTGCTGTCCTCGTCCCGACCACAGTCTTAGCAGAGCAGCACTACAGAACATTCCGCGAACGAATGATAGACTATCCCTTTTCGATAGGGTGCTTATCACGTTTTCGATCAACGGCCGAACAACACGAGATAATCGAAGACGCAAAAAAAGGCCGCGTCGATATCATCATAGGGACCCACAGGCTCCTAAGCAAAGACGTATCACTCGCGAACCTTGGATTGATTGTCATCGACGAAGAACAACGCTTCGGCGTCGCCCACAAAGAGCGCCTCCGCGCGATGCGTGCCTCCGTTGACGTGCTAACCCTAACAGCCACCCCCATCCCGCGAACCCTCCACATGTCCCTACTCGGAATCCGCGACATCAGTTCCCTACAAACACCCCCCGTTGATCGCAGAGCGATCTCGACCCAGGTCCGCCCCTTCGAGGAATCGCTCATCCGCGATGCAATCGTCAGAGAACTAAACCGCGATGGGCAGGTCTATTTTATTCACAACTTCGTCCAATCCATTGCCGCAATGGCAGACACCATAAAGCAGATCGTCCCAGACGCCCGCGTAGTCTACGGTCACGGTCAAATGACCAGCAGGGAACTGGAGGACGTCATGCACAAATTCACACGCCGCGAAGCAGACGTTCTTGTCGCGACCACCATCATCGAAAGCGGTATCGACATCCCGACGGTCAACACGATTTTCATTAACAGAGCAGAACGCTTCGGCTTGGCAGACATGCACCAACTTCGTGGAAGGGTAGGGCGGTCGAGTCACCGGGCTTATTGCTATCTATTACTCTCCCAAGATCGAACGCCCACCCCAAACGCAGCAAAACGCCTAAAGACCATCGAAGAATTCAGCGAGTTAGGCGCAGGCTTCCGTATCGCCATGCGAGATCTGGAAATCCGAGGCGCGGGTAACCTCCTGGGAAAAGAACAATCCGGACACATCGCAGCCGTCGGTTACGAGTTATACTGCCAGCTAGTAGAGCAAACAGTTCGCCGTCTTAAAAATGAGCCCGATCCGACCCCAGTTCCCGTGCAGATTGACCTTGACGTAGTCGCCCATGTTCCGTCACACTACGCAGCCACAGAGCGAAGTCGCATCGAAATATACAGGCGAATCGTTTCTTGTGTTACAGAGCCCGACCTGGAGCAGCTTGAAATCGACCTTAAGGACACGTTCGGTCCCATCCCGGGCGAGATCACGACGCTCTTGCAACTAGCCGAGATCCGTGTCCTGGCTCGACGGTTCGGCGTGAAGTCCATTAGCCTGCGAAGACCAGATGTGATCTTCACGATCGACTCGGTCCAAATGGCAGAGAAACTTTTCGTAGATGCACCCGGAACGGTTCGTCTTCCAGACGACCAGACCGTGCATCTGAGGCTGCCCCCCTCGTATTTAGAGCAGCGACCATTAGTGACAGTGCTCCGGCACATGTTTTTACGTGCGACCCGTCAAGTGGAGGCCATAGTGTGATTCGATCGACATTTGCATCCTGTGTCATTTTGCTAACACTCACCGCATGCGGTGGACCCCTACGATTCGGGCCCCCACTGCCTCTAGGCATGGATGCAAACCGTAAGGCGTCACCCGCCTCGACAGACGACCCCAGCACTCCGGAAACAAAGGACGGCACAGCCATCCCGATCGAAGGCGGACTAACAGTCCAAAGCGAGATTCTAGCTCCCGGCGACATTTGGGGCGATCAAATCCCTGAACTCAAAAGGCGAGCAGCATCTGCCTCGCAGCGAGAATTCCAGCAATGGGTCATCCAGCAATCAGCTGCCTTAATAACTGACAGGATCGCCGAAAGCCTCCTTTACCAAAAAGCAAATTCACTGATAGGAGACAAGGCGGGCCCAAGCGTTCAGAGCTATGTGGACGGCGAAATCCGCAAAGTCGTTACCGAAAAATTCGAGGGCATCCAGCGCCGCTATGAAAAATCCCTCGAAGAGCAAGGCCAAACCATCGAGGACGTCAGACAGCAATTCCGCCGGCAAGCAATCATAGGCGCTTACATTGAGAGCGACGTCAGGAAAAAAATCCCAGAACCCACCCGCGCCGAATTGTTCGAAGTATTCGAAAGAAATCGCGAAAGCATGCGCCGGCCCGAACGAAGAAGCATGTCCCTTGTTGACATTCGCACAAGCAATTTTTATCCCGAAGGGCTTTCGTCTCCCACCCGGGCACAGAGGGCTGAAGCGAAAGCGAATGCCCGCAGCGAGGCGCTCGCTGCCTTGGAAGAACTTCGGAGTGGAAAGCCATTTGCAGAGGTCGCTCGCCGCAGATCCCACGGACTACACGCACAAGATGGTGGAAAATGGGGGTGGATAACACCCGACGCAGTCCGCGAAAGATTCCTCCCAGCAGTCGCGGCGATCCAAGAATTATCACAAGGCCAAGTTAGCGAATTACTCGAAGTCCCCGACGGGTTCTTCATCGTATGTTGCGACCAAGCCCAAGAAGCATACGAACCAAACTTCGTCACCGCACAACCACTAATCCATCGCCGAATTATCAGCCAGCGACACAACGGGGCGATCGGGGCAGAGGTCGCCCGCCTCCGTTCTGAGGCTGGTGTTAAGGAAGACTCACTGCGCGCATTTCACAAACGCGTAGTGGACTTTGCTATTCTTGCCGCCGCTGCCGAATAGTCCGAGCCATTTCGACGCAAAAAGCTTCCTGTGAATAGAGGTATGGGGAAAGTGACTTCCCCCGGACCTCGCCAATCAAGCTTCATTCGCTTAATGGAACATGCCGGGGAGGGTCGATACTTTCGGTGTTCGGTGTGTACTTTCAGCGTCACTGGCGAGACGCTGACCAACTTTCTTGGCGACTCGCCTCGTGAAAAATGAAAGGATCGATCTATGGACGTGCATCGATGGTGCAATTCAGCTTGCCTCACCGCCGGACTCGCGGTGCTTGCACTAGCAGGAAAGGTCGCGGCCTTAGACGCTCCCGTCGACCTTTCCATAAGTGGCAACAAGGCGGTCGCTGCGATGGCAGCATCTCAGGTAGAGTCAACGAACGTCACAACATCAACGTCACGTCATCCCCAGTGGATCCTAGATGCCGAAGCGAAAATGTGGCCAGGATTCTTAACGGGCATGTCCGGCTTTGACGACTTCGTCATGCCAGTAGGCCAGTTCGTCTATTTCGAGGATCCGTTCATCACCACAGATCTTCGATTGATGTACGTCTATCACGAGATCCCCAACCGATCCGTTCTGCGTGGTGGTCAGGTCCATCTGATCGCGGCTCAAATTCGTGTCGCCCTAACTGACCGCCTCGCATTCATCGCGGTCAAGGATGGATACAGTTGGGTGGACAGTCACATCACAAACGCTGGCGACGGAATGAACGACGTCACGGTCGGTCTCAAGTATGCACTCATCGTTGACCCCGAAGACCAATTCGTGCTCAGCACGGGCTTGCGATGGGAATGGGCCGTCGGATCGACCGACGCGTGGCAGGGCGGCGACAGCCAAGAGCTAAGCCCATTCTTCTCAGTCGCAAAGGGCTGGGACAAATGGCATTTCCTAGGCGCGATTAGTGGCCGTATTCCCACTGACCACCACGACGCCAATTATTCGGTCGTTTGGAATATGCATCTCGACTACAAGCTAACAGAGACCTTCCGCCCGGTGATCGAAGTGCACGGAATTCATTGGCTGAGTAACGCCGACAAGCTTCCGTTCAGTGAGGACTTCCTCGATGTCGGCAGTCTCGGCGCCGCGGAGGCTCGCGGTCGCGACTTTTTCTCGATGGGCCTTGGTTTCCGATGGCAGGCGATGGACAATGTCAACGTCGGATTCACCTGGGAATTCCCGCTAGAATCAGCTTCGGAGCACCTCCAAGAGAATCGATTCACGTTGAATACGGTAGTCAGCTTTTAGGTCGGCTGGTTCCGACGGGAGACGAATAATATGAGTTCACGCATCATTCGCAGCATGTGCTTACTTTGCACTGGAGCGGTCTTAGGACTGCTCCCGGGTTGTGTCGAGGTATTCTTGCTCAACATCGCGACGCCGTTCTTGTTATAACGAAACCTACCGGCGCATTCAGTGTGCCGGGATTTCTTGGAGACTCGAAGGTGAACAGAAATATCAAGATAATCACCATGATCGCCAGCGGCGCCGTGATGCTACAGTTGGGCGGATGCGCTGCCGCATTGTTGGGCGATATCTTTTTCGCCGTAGGCCCACTGTTACTCTAAGAAAAGGTGATCTCCCACTGCGTGCGGCGATCTACAACACCGAGTCTGTTGATCGCCTTCGAGGCGATGGCCTCCGATTCGTCGCCCGTGAAACCAATGACATCTCAAGATGGAGGCGCCTTCTCTAGCGGTTGAACGAACCCCGCCAACGACCAACGGGACGCAGGGCACTTACGGGCAGGACGATATTGGGAAAGGGTACGAGAAGAGCTTTACCGCGTCTACCACTATTGTGATGTCCAAGACACTCGGCGTCGATTGGTGGGGAGTCGGGTCCGCCGGGTGAAATAGCGTATGAGTTTCAGACTTCGCGCTGAACACATCCTTAACCCGATCGACAACAGCAATGATGTCATCAACGCGCGTTTGCACATTTCCATCCGTGTCCCCCCATCGCGAGGTGGCAAGAAAGACGCTTTCCGGGTTCGCGCTACACGCAGGCGTCGCATCCCCGGGAAGACGGCGAACCAGGTAAGTTGAGTCCGGAATAATCGCGTCGCCGCTGATAAAGAGCTCACTGCCTCCGAACAGACTCACCCAGTCCACAAGCTCGGGCGCGCAGCCAATCGTCGCACACTTGTAAGTAGTCCCAAACGCCGAGGAGTCTAAACAGTCGAGAATAGGGTCTCCGTTATCGTCACGAATCAACCGGACATACCGTAGCCCGCCCTCAAACGAGGAAAAGTTCGGAAGGTTGTTGGGGATGGGAGATGTCGGGTGATAGAGCGACGTGAGTTCAACCTCCAAGGAGAATGGCGCTACGCCGGTCCCGTCCGGAATGAGGACCGATACGAACCGGCTGGCAGGAATAGCTGGACCATCCACGATGACCACGTCGGGCTCGCACAGCTCGCACGCACACGTACATTCGCCAGCAGGGTCGCCAGGGTCTCGGCATACCCCATCGGCACAGTTAACGCTGCTTAGTCCATCGCATTCTTCGCCAGGGTCAACCACGTCATTCCCGCAGAACTTCGGCGGACACGTGCAACCAGGCTGGCAGAGACCAGGACATGATGAATCGTCGCCACCATCGCAGTCCTCTCCCGGTTCGGCGAAATTGTTACCACAAACCGGAACACATTCGCAAGAATTATTACAGCCACCGGGACAAGCATCGTCATCGATTCCGTCGCAATCTTCGTCGCCCTCAGCAAGCTGGTTGCCGCAGACAGCTGTCAAACAGGTGCATTCGTTCATCAGACCCGCCGGAATGCAGCCCTCGCCGACCCCGCAGCCGCTAAGATCACCCCCATCACATTCTTCACCGGAGGCGTTTATGAGGCCGTCACCACAGATAGGGTTGCCGCAGCTTATATCGATGACACCCCGCCCCCGTTCGTTTCCCTGACCGTCGAACGCGGCAGCGCGAATCGTAAAGCATTGCCCCGCAAGTGCCGAAACACGAATCAATCCACCTCCACCGCACTCACCCTGACCGCAGCAGTCTTCGTCCGACAGCACCGGACCATTCTGAGAAACACGGGTCACGTCCGCGACCACTGGCGTCCGCGGATCAGGGCAAATCCCTGTTTCGTTCGTATAGACACCGAGAATCGCATCGAACCCCGCCGTATCTGCCGTTCCGCTAGCACATTGACTCACGACGAGTTCACAGGCTTGCGCTGCCGTAAACTGAAAGCACACAGCCAGCGT
>JAJDDZ010000143.1 GCA_029260025.1 Phycisphaerae bacterium
CTTCCTTGTATATAAC
Source organism: Phycisphaerae bacterium (assembly GCA_029260025.1). Lineage (GTDB taxonomy): Bacteria > Planctomycetota > Phycisphaerae > UBA1845 > UBA1845 > JAJRUK01. Next base: position 17 of record JAJDDZ010000143.1, read on the forward strand.
TTGACAGGTGATCGGTTAGTGGAATTTCTTAATCGATCAGCGGGTTAGGGCTCTGAACGGGGGTCGTGCCCGCCCTGGGGGCGGTGTGGGCGACCTTGGTTAGATGTTTCCGTTTACCAAACGGAAACGGGGGGCTTTGCTAACTATTTCCTCCACTTTGGCGACGTCGCGGATGAAGACGGTGTTTCTCTCGCCGCTCGGGAGGTCGATGACGCGTCGAGCAAAAGGGTCGTAGGCGTACGGAAGGAAACCGTGAGCTTTCATCGTTTCCCTCAGTTTATCGTCTGACAATTGGTAGCGCGAACCGCTTTCGTTTGTTTCCATAACGACGGCAAGGAGCGCGGGGTCGTCCAGCGTCTTTGATGCACCTGCCAGGACGAAATTCTCGTACCCCTCTACGTCGATTTTCATGGCGACGGCGGGTCTCCCATCACATATCTCATCGACGGTCGTGACGGGGACTTCTATTGCGTCGGAGAGCTCCGATTCTGTTGCGACGTGATTGATGGTGTCTAGACCTACGGTGAATTTTAGGACGCCGGGTTTGTCCGAGACGCCTGCACAGTGTGCGTCGACGAAAGACTCAAGATCATTGAGGCGAACGTTTAGCTCGAGCGTTGAGAAGGTCGATGGGATCGGTTCGACCGCGATGACATCCGCTCCGACTGCGCCGGCGGCGAGTATGGTGAAGCTGCCGATGTTTGCACCGAGATCGAGGAACAAGTCGCCGGGGCGCAAGATGTGGAGCACGATGCCCATGTCTCTGTGCTCGTGCAGGCCACAATACCAGTTTCCGGTCGCGCCGGTCATGCCGCTTCTTGCAAACAGGAAGGTTTCGTTTACGAAGGGTAGCGCGATCGTGGTTCGGAGTAGTCTTGAGCTAATTTGCCAGCGCACGAAACGAAGAATTGCGGCCAATCGTCCGCCTTTGTTTAGTGGGTGGTTCCAGATGAATATTAGAGCTGCGATCATTTGCGGTTTTCTTTTTGAGCGTTCTATGTTTCTTGGGTACCCGGTGCCGTGGTCATTCCGGCTGGCTTCCGATTTATTTTGGACGACCACCTCGGAAGAAAAAGGAATGCGGCGTAATAGACCGAAAACTCTAAGGAGTTGCTGAGGCCCATTTCAATCGCTTCCGATGGATAGTCCAGCGCGATTCCGTCCCAGACGATGTTTATGTTTGCGGCACTGGCGATTATGACATACATGACCAGATTCGGTCGCAAGGGAAGATCCGCAGGATGACACGAAAAAAGAGCGCAGTGAACTCCCACTACTAACGCGACCAATCCGAGCATGGCTGCGAGATAAGGAAAGTCCACGTTCCCAAGAGGATCGAATAGCGGGTATCGCTTTATGAGGACGGCGGCGCCGACGAGCGCCGAACCGAGTAGAGCCAGTAGCATCGGTGTTGACTTGTTCATACTCAACCTCAGTTCCTTTCGACGATTTCCCGTTTATAGCTTTTTTGACACGGCATCGAGAATTTTGCATTCGCGGGCGATGGTTTCGGTTTGGATTTTTTCTCCCTTTTCCAAGAGAGCTGCTATCCACTTTTTGTCTTCAATGTCTTTGGCGTTGATTTTTACGTTCATGAATGCGCCCATGACAGCGCTGCGTGTGGCGAGAGCGCCTACGCCGGCGTCGGAGACTGAGTTTGGATTTCCTTTTTCTGCCATTACCTGAATTACGTCCATTGATTCGCTGGCGACCTGCATTACTCGGAATGGGATCTCTATGGCGCGCTTGGTAGCATCCTGGATTGCTTGCTTCTTGGCGGTTTTTTCATCTTCTGAGTCTTCGGGAAGACCGAAGGCTGACATGATGCCGTTGAATGCGTCGGTGTCGTCGTCGATGAGGCGCAATAGCTCGTCGTGTTGCTTTTTACCCTTGTCGGCCCAGTCGGAAAACTCTTCCCAGCGGTCATCCCAACCTCTTTTGTGCGAGGAGAGATTTGCGACCATCGTTGCGAGGGATGCACCCATTGCGCCCATCGCGGCGGCGATTGAACCGCCGCCTGGGGCTGGGGATTCGCTTGCTGTTTCGTGGACGAAGCCGGTCATCGTTAGGTCGACGAGTTTCTTGCCTGATGCACCTGCGATGGCGTACTCGATTATTTTTTCTTCGGGTTTGAATGGGTAGAGGTCGTCTAGACCTAGGGATTTTACGGCGATCTTGATTAGTTCGGCGTCGCTGATACCGGTTGAGCGCTGCTGTTTTTTGAGGAAGTGTCGGCCTGCGTCTAGCATTGCGTTTAGAGGGATTAGTCCGACGAGTTCTGAGCCGGTTACGCGGATTCCTCTGGATTGTGCGGAGTCGCAGCAGGCGTCGAAGCACTTGTGGACGGAGGTGACGGCGATGTTTGTTAGGTTGACGGAGACCTGGGCGACGCCGTATTCCTCTATGAACCAACCGATGCCCTTTACGGATTTTAGCTTGCCGGGGGACCAGAGGTCGTGGCCATTTTCGTCTTTTATGATTTTTCCGGTCAGGGGATTTCCATCGCGTTTTTTTCGTCCTTTTTCGCGGATATCGAAGGCGATAGCGTTGGCTCTTCTTGTTGAGGTCGTGTTCAGGTTGATGTTGTAAGCTACGAGGAAGTCGCGTGCGCCCACGGCGGTTATGCCTGATCTTGGGTTGAATGATTGTGGTCCGAAGTCTGGTTTCCACTCTGGATTTTTTAGTTTTTGGGCGAGTCCTTCGTATTCGCCTGCGCGACATACTGCGAGGTTTTTGCGGTCTTCCTTTTTTGCGGCGTGTTCGTAGCAGTAGATGGATAGGCCTGCTTCTTTTGCCAATCGGTCTGCGAGTTTGTGGGCGAGGGGGACGACCTCCTTCATGGTGATGTTCGAGACGGGGACGAGCGGGCAGACGTCCATTGCTCCGAATCGGGGGTGTTCGCCTTTGTGTTTGGTCATGTCGATGAGTTCGGCGGCTTTTTTCCCGGCGAGTACGGCTGCGTCCAGGACTTGGGCTGGTGAGCCTACGAAGGTCACGACTGTTCTGTTTGTGGCTGCCCCGGGGTCTACGTCCAGGAGTTTTACGCCGTCCACCGATTCTACTGCGTCTGTTATCTGTTTTATGATTGTGAGGTCGCGTCCTTCGCTGAAGTTTGGAACGCATTCGATGAGTTGGTTGATCATTGGGGCGGTCTCTTTTTCGGGAGTCTCTTTTTTTCGATTTTCGGGCCGCGGACGGGCGGCGTTTTCCGGGCGGATCTTACTCGATTGGGGGGTGCGGCGATAGAAACGCCCGCCGCTTGCTTGATCGCTAGCGGCGGGCGTTTGTTCTCTGTTCTTGGGACCCCTGTTCGGCATTATTCGGGGAGGACTACTGGCGGCGAAGTCTGATGGCAAATAGGCCTATGAACATAATGCCAAGAGGTAGCATGCCCGCGGCGCCGCATGTCCCGCCCGACCCCGACGGGCCTTCGGTTCCACCGCCGGTGCCGCCGCCACTTGTGGAGCCGCAGTCGAAGAAGGTTCCTGTGAAGTTTAGGTCTCGAATGAATACGTCGTTGGCGTCGTTTGTGTCGGCGTCGATGAGGTTTGTGGCCTGACTTACGAATGCGATGAAGTCTCCGCCTTGGGAAACGGATGCGCGTTCGCTGTCGTTGTCGACGGCGTTGCCTGCGCCGCAGACACTGACCAGAGTCGTTTCGCCGGTCTGTCTGTCGTGTACGAAGACATCGTTTTGGAGGTTTTCGTCGCCTTCGACGATGTTTGCGGCTGTGCTGTGGAATGCCGCGTATCTTCCGTCGCCTGAGATGGCTGGTGAGGAACTGTTTGCGTCACCTGCGGTTGCGAAACCTGCACTGATGAACTCTATGACTGCGTTGCCTTCATCGAACACGCCGTTGTCGTCTGGGTCTCTGTCGTGGATGTAGATATCCTCGAAGGCGTTTGTGTCGGTCGCGTCCATGTTGGTTGCTTTGCTTCGGAAAATTACGAGGCGTCCGTCGTCTGAAACTGCGGGCCTGGAGTTTTCACCGTCGGATTCGCCTGTTGGTGGTTGACCTATGCGGACGACTGAATTGTCTTCGAGATTTTTTACGTACACGTCGCGGATGTCATTGGTGTCGCTGGCGATGAGGTTTGTCGCGTCACTGTAGAAAGCGATGAAGCGTCCGTCGCCAGAGAGGGCTGGGCGGTCGCTCTTGTCGTTGCCGCCTGTTCCGTCGGCGTCTTGACTTGCTCTGACTGTTGTGCGTTGCAAGACGTCGTGGACGAATACGTCTCGCTCTGCGTTGGTATCGGAAGCGATAAGGTTTGTTGCGTCGCTGTTATAACCGACGTAGCGACCGTCGTTTGAGATTGTTGGGCGGGTGCTGTCGTCGTTTCCTGCTTGGCCTGCGGTCGAGACGCTGACGCGTGTGGTAGTGCCGTTTCCCTCGTCGAAAGTGCCGTTTGCATCTGGGTCTCTGTCGTGGATGAATACGTCTCTTCGACCGGTGCATGTTGGACAATCTGTGGCGTCGAAAATCGTTGTGTCGCCGTCGGCGAAATTGCTGGCGTCGCTGTAGAATGCTACGTATCGACCATCGCTTGAGATTGCGGGGCGGCCACTGTCGGCGTCGCCCTGATCGCCGGTTGAACTGACGCTCACTCTGACTGTTTCGGCGGTCATGCGGTCGTAGACGAAGATGTCTTCTACGCCGTTTGTGTCGCCGGGGACCAGCGTTGTTGCTTGGCTCTCGAACACGAGGTAGCGTGCGTCGTCTGAAATTGCCGGGCGGCCGCTGTCCATGTCGCCCTGGATACCGGCGGAGCTGACGCTTGCCCTTATTGTTGCTTGGGCGCTGGCGGATGTTGGAGCAATGGCGAGTGCTGCGAATGCTGTCGCGATAGCTACTAGCATGCTTCGGGTCGCGCATGTTCGCGCTGATAATGGGCGTATCGAACTCAGTTTTGTGTTCAAGGTCAGTTCCTCCGTGAACGGTTTGTGTCGTTGGGCGAATAGCCCGTAAACTAACGGCAAACTGCCGATGCCACACTCCATGGCTGCGCCACACGCGAAACTCGGTGCGTCGTTGGTTATCTTCGTCTCTTGAGGGCTGTCAGCCCCAGAAAAGTGAAGAGCATTGGCACGATGCCAAGTGCGCCGCAGGGGGATGCTGGGCCAGAGGTGACGGGGGTCTCTGGCTCGTCCGCTGGGAGGTCCTGCCCTGGTTCGTCTTCGGGATCGGGGTCTGCGAGGTCTTGAGCTGGGGGTGGGTCATTGTCACATTCGTCACCGACGCCGTCGTCGTCTGCGTCTGCCTGGTTGGTATTGGGGATGGCGTTGCAATTATCGATGCAATTGGGGACTCCATCTTGGTCTAGGTCTGTGTCCATTTTGTTGCAGCCGCAGATTCCTGGGTCGGTCTTATAGTCTGCGTTTGGACAGCCGTCGTCGCAGTCGGGGGTTCCGTCTTTGTCGGTGTCGTCATCGACCTCGCCGCAGCCGCATAGACCGGGCAGGGTTTTATTTGGGTCGTTGGGACATGCGTCTTCGCAAACGATGTTGCCGGTTCCGTCGTCTAGTTCAGGAAATCCGCAGCCGCAAACGCCTGGTCCAGTTTTTTCTGGATCGTTGGGACACTCGTCTATGCAGATGATTCCGCCCTGGCCGTCGTCGGTGTCGGGCGTTCCGCATCCGCAGACGCCTGCTTCGGTTTTGGCGGGGTCGTCGGCGCAGGCGTCGTTGGTGTTGAGAGTTCCGTCGCCGTCGCGGTCATCGTCGCATGCGTCGCCTAGTCCATCGCTGTCGATGTCACCCTGGGAAGCGTTTGGATCTAATGGGCAGTTGTCCTTGGTCTCTTTTACGCCGTCTACGTCGGAGTCGTAGTTTCTGACGAATACGTCTGGGGATCCGATGCATGTTGGGCAGTCGATGGAATGGTGGGTTGGATCGTCTCCGGCTATGATGTTAGCGCCTCTGCTTCGGAATGCTATTACGCTTGCCTTGTTGGAGAGCGCGGGCCTGGAGCTGTTGCCGTCTCCGGCATCGCCTGCGAGATTGGCGCTGACTAGGGTGACGATATCGGTTTCGCGATCGTAAACGTAGACTTGTTCGACTGTAGCTGTGACGCCTGCGCTCTCTGGGGCGAGATTCGTTGCCTCGCTTCGGAAAGCAACGTAGCGACCGTCTGCAGTGATCGCCGGTACTGAACTGGGTCCGTTCGCCTCTACGCCGCCTGCGGCGAGGCTGACTCTGACGGTTGTGGCTGACTGGGTGTCGTGGAGGAAGACGTCGTCAGCGGCGTTGGTGTCATTTTCGACCAGGTTTGTCGCCCCGCTTCTGAATGCGATGTATCTTCCGTCTGCTGAGATGGCTGGTCTTGAGCTTGCGCCGTTTCCTGGTGTTCCGTCATCCGCGACGCTGATTCTCTCGGTGCTTCCGGTGTTTCGATCGTGTAGGAAGACGTCGCGTACGCCGTTCCCTGCTGCGGGGAATAGTGGGTCAAAGGTTTTCTCGTCGCCATCGACCAGGTTGTGTGCGTCGCTGTAGAATGCGACGTACCGTCCGTCTGCCGAAATGACGGGTCGGTCGCTGTCGCCTCCTGTGGCCTGTTCGCCTGCGGAGCTTCGGTTTATTCGAGTTGTCGTGTTTTCTGTTCTATCGCGGACGAAAATGTCCCTGAAACCGAGTGTGTCTGATTCGCCAGCGACCAGTGTTGTGGCGGCGCTTCTGAAGGCGACGTAGCGCCCGTCGGCGGAGATTGATGGCATGTTGCTGCTCTTGTCGCCGCGACGGCCATCTGATCCTACGCTTACTAGCTCGATGATCCCGGTGGTTCGATCGGAAACGAAGATGTCGCGTCTTCCGTTTAGATCGATCTCGATGAGGTTTGTTGCGTCGCTATAGAAGGCGACGAAGCGTCCGTCCGCTGAGATTGTCGGTCTGTCGCTTTTTCCGTCGGATGGTACGCCCCCGAATCCTTTGCTGATGAGTTCGATTGCTTGGGTGATGTTGTCGTAGACGAAGATATCTGCTTCGAGGTTTGAATCTTCCGCGGTCAGGTTGGTTGCGTCACTGGCGAAGGTGACGAGGCGTCCGTCAGCTGAGACAGCGGGTCTTCTGCTTTCGTTATTGCCGCCGATACTTGCTTCGTCTTCGCTTGCTCGAATCAAGGTCTGACCGAAAGTGGCGCCCACTGGAATCAAGAGCGGGACTATCCACACAAAAGCTCTCAACACGCGATTGTCTAGGTGCCGACGACTCGTTTCTCTTGTTTTTATCGATTCAATTGCCATTGCCTCTTGTCCCCCAACTTTGTTTTCGCAACCCAGCGAGCCAGCGACTCACTTTGCGTCGAGAAATCCCTCAATAATTGTCTCGATGAAGTCCCCGGTTACGTTTTCGAGGGCTCCGGATACGCCTCCGGCGAACCCTTCTCGAACCGAATCAATGCACCCCATGGTCAACAAACACGCGATACTTCCGACGATACAGATAAGACTCCGATTCTTCATTACTCGCCCTTCTCTTCCTTGAGTAGCGTCTCTAGCTCATTGACTCTTTTTTCGAGCTTTTTCAACTTCTTTTTTAGCGGATCTGGTTTTTTTGGCGCTTTCCATAGTGGAAAGGAAAAATCTACGAAAACCGAGTTGGCGTTGTTTCCGTTTCCGTTGTCGGTATCCCGCCTTCGATACGTGATCCCGGTCTTTATCCCTTCTTTGAACTTGAACTCAATGCCATGTTGTACTGTCCATGATACGCTGTCTGTTCTATTTGTTCCCTTGTGCTTGTACGAGGGTCCGAACTTTGATTCGCTTCTGATTTCCTTTAGCTTCGTGCACCCTAAGAATGCTGTAGTCGTACAGGCTACGATTGCTAACACTATACTTTTGTTCATGGGGTCTCCGATGGCTGACGGTTATCCTTTCTCATCCCGATAGGATACCCGCGGTATTGTGCGGACTCCATGAACCAATTATGGACAAACAGTTGGACACGAATAGCCTATAGATTTCACAGCATCCACAGCCGATGTGATATCCGACACGTTCACCCTCTCGTCGATTACGCATGGGAAGAGGTTTGCGCCTTGGAAGGTTACGGAGGCGTTGAACAGCTGCTTCACGGCATCAACGGTGGTTGTCACATCAAAGACATTGACCGCTGTGTCGCCGTTGGTGTCGCCCCACTTCCATGTAGTTCCTTGGACTCCTTCTGACACGACCATCGTTCCGCCGAAGTCGCATACTGTGTGCACCTGGTAACTTGCATTGGGTCTGATTTTCTCGCCGCGAACAGAGGTCTGACCCCATTGGTTGGCGGTCAAGAAAACTGGGCTATTACCGAGCATGCCTGCGTTGCAAAATCCCTCGCAAGTTCCGCCTAGGCAGTCGTTTACTGTAAAACAGGGCATTCCAATTAACTGACCGCTTCCGCATGTCTTGGGACAGTCGTCGTCAGAAACGCATGCAAGGCCGTCGTTTGTTCCGGCGAGACACACGCTTTGTGAGTATTGGGATACGCAGCCGACGTCTGAATCGTCGCAATGTCCGGTCAGGAGAATGGCTACTGGAGTCACGCCTTGGTCTGCTGGTGTTACGCTGAGGTATCGCCCTCCGACTGGGGCGACCTGAGGCGGGAGACATCCGCCGCATGTATCTGTAATTTCGTCGCAGGCCGCCTGGTCTGGACATGGGTTGCCGGTTGCGGAGGTGCAAACGTTGTCAAAGATGCAACCGAAGTCGCGATCGCAGACCTTGGCCGCACAGTATAGTCCAGTGTCGCATGCGGTATCATTTTCGGTGTGAATGCAAACAAGGTCTCCGGAGATGTTCTGGCATGTGTCTACTGTGCAACTGATTCCGTCGTCACAATCTGCTGCGTCTACGCAAATTGTCGTGCATGACCCGCCTACGCAGAGATCGCCTACGGGACATGCCAGGGGAGCGAACTGACAGGATCCGGTCGAGGAATTGCAAGAACCTATCAAACACGCATCGGAGGATAGGCAGCTTTTCGTATTGTTTTGACAGAGTCCTGAACTCTGAATGCAAAGATCGGTCGTGCACGGGTTCCCATCGTCGCACTCACTTGATGATGTGCATTCCCCTGGTGTAATGAAACAGTTAGGCTCGCAGCCGTCGCCGGGGGTTTGGTTTCCGTCGTCACACTCCTCCAGACCCTCGCGAACGTTGTTGCCGCATACAGAGAGGGCTCGGTAGAAGACGTCTCGGGCGGTATTGTTGTCGCTTGCTACGAGGTTTGTTGCATCGCTGTAAAAAGCGACGGTTGATCTGTCTGCGGAGATTTTGGCGCCCCCGCTGCCGCCGTTGGCTTCGATATTGGCATTGTCCTCGCTTAGGCGGATCGTGCCGATCGCACCTGATTCGTCGAAGATTCCGTCGTCGTCGGTGTCGCGGTCGTGAAGGAATACGTCTGCCACCAGGTTCGTATCACGTGCGACCAGGTTGACACCGAAACTTCTGAATGCGACGAATCGTCCGTCAATTGAGATGGTTGCGTCGTCACTGTCGCCCGGAAACTGATCTGGGGTGTTCGCCTGGGTTTCTGATGAACTTACGCTGATTCTCTCTGTGGTACTTGCTCCCAGATTTCTGACGAATACATCCTCTGCGTAGTTTGTATCAGAGGCGACGAGGTTGGAGGCTGGTCCGACCATTGCGATTGCTGTAGCGTCGCCTGCGAGCTTGGGGCCTCCTGTTTCGCGGTTTCCGGGGGCTCCGGCTGATGAAAGACTAACGCGCGTCGTTGTGCTGTTGCCCTCGTCGAAGACTCCGTTTGCATCGGGGTCGCGGTCGCGAAGAAAAACATCACGCCAACCCGTACATGTTTGGCACGCGGTAGCGTCGTAGGAAGGATCATCTCCGACGATGAGGTTGTCTGCTTTGCTTCTGAAACCAACGAATCGTCCGTCTTGGGAGAGGGTGACGCGGTCCGATCCGTAATCGCCCTGGACACCGGCGGTGCTAAGACTGATGCGGGTTGTTGTGCTTGTGGCGAGTTCGTGGACGAAGACGTCTGTTCGGGCATTTGTGTCCGATGCGACGAGATTTGTTGCTTCGCTGATGAAACCGACGTATCGACCGTCGTTTGAGATTTCTGGTCGGAATGAGTCAGCGTCTGCTGGGGTACCGCCTGATGCGACGCTTACGCGGATGGTTGTTTCATTTCCCTCATCGTAGGTGCCGTTTGCGTCTGGGTCGCGGTCGCGAAGGAAGATGTCTGCCCAGCCAATACAGCCTGGACATGTGACGCTGTCGAATGGGGGGTTGTCGCCGGCGACGAGGTTGCTTGCCTTACTCCAGAACGCCACGAGACGTCCATCGCCGGAGATGGCGGATTCGTCACTGTTGCCGTCTGTTGTTTCTGCGCCGGTTGAGCTGACGCTGATGCGGACTGTTGTTGAACTTGCGATGTCGCGAACGAAGACGTCTTGGAGTCCATTGAAGTCGCTGGAGACGAGATTCGTCGCGGTACTGCGAAAGCTGACATGAAGTCCGTCTGCGGAGATGCCTGGTCGTGTGCAGTCGCCGTTCGAAGGTGTGCCGTCTGTTGCGAGACTTAGTCGCGATGTCACGCCGTTTCCTTCGTCGAACGTTCCGTTTGCGTCGGGGTCGCGGTCGTAGAGGAAAATATCTCTTACGCCGACGCAAGCTGGACAAAGAGCTGCGTCGAAGGGTGGGCCGTCGCCCGCGACCAGGTTATAGGCGTCACTGTAGAAAGTTATGAATCGACCATCGCCTGAGATTGATGGGCGATTGCTTAGTCCGTTTGCCTCGACGCCGCCGGGGCCTACGCTGATACGGAGCGTTGTACCGAGTTGCGTGTCTCGGACGAAGATATCTGTTGCGAAGTTGTTGTCTGCTGCGACGAGATCGTCGGCGTCGCTGGCGAAGGCGATGTGTCGTCCGTTTGTTGAGACTGATGCGCGAACGCTGTCGGGACCAGCAGCTTCTGCCTGTTCCCCTGTGGCGCTAATGCTTAGTCTGACCGTTGTTCCGAGAAGTCGATCGCGAACGAAGACGTCGTCGGCGGCGTTCGTATCGCCGGGGACCAAGTTGTTCGATGCGCTCTTGAAAACTATGTAACGACCTGCTTCGGACAGGACGGGGCGGCTGCTTGCGCCATTGCCTGGCGTTTGATCTGAGGCGAGGCTAACGCGTTCGGTTGTGTTGTTTCCTTCGTCAAAGACGCCGTTGCTATCTGGATCGCGGTCATGAACGAAAGCGTCCTGGACGCCGGTGCAGAGCGGGCAGGTGTTGACGTCGAATGGTGGCTGATCGCCTGCGACTAGATTGGCGGCGTTACTGTGGAACGCGACGAATCGTCCGTCTGGAGAAATTGATGGGCGATCGCTTGTTGCATCACCTTGGGTGCCCGCGGAGCTGACGCTCACGATGATCGTCGTGCTTGCCGTTCTGTCGCGGACGAAGATGTGATCGATGCCGCTGGTGAGTGCCGCCACCAAGTTTGTTGCACGACTTCGAAATGCTACATAGCGTCCGTCAGCGGAGATTGCTGGGAGGTTGCTTCTTCCGTCGCTCTCGCCGCCAGCGTTTGGTATGCTTACCAGGGTTGTCGCGATAGCGCCGGACTCATCGAAGATACCGTCGTTATCAGAATCGCGGTCGTGGAGAAAGATGTCCTTTTGGAAATTCAAGTCGGAACCAATTAGGTTTGTCGCGTCGCTGGTGAATGCGACGTATCTGCCGTCGGCGGAGATTGATGGGCGGTCACTTTTGTCGTTGCCCTCTTGACCGGCGGAGTTGACGCTTACCCGGACGGTTAGTCCGGATGTACGGTCACGGACGAAGACGTCTCGTACCCCGTTGTTATCTCCGGTAACGAGGTTTGGAGCGTCGCTGTAAAATGCGATGTAGCGTCCGTTGGCGGAGATCGATGCGCGTGAGCTGGCAGCTAGTGCTTCGATTTCTGTGGAGCTTACGCTTGCGCGATCTGTGGTTGCAGCGGTCAGCGTGATCGGGCAAGTCATTACGAGCCATGCGACGCCGAGGCGCGCAATCGATTTCGCGCGCGTGATAGATAGTTTCATATCGCTTTCCTATTCCCACCCCAAGGCAACCTCGTTCGGTCGCGTAAAGACCACCAGTTGGTCTGAGCGATCTACGCCAGAACGCTCGTTCACGCGTTTCTTGAGAACTGGCGTTGTGAAATCGATCACTTTGGACCCGAACTTGACAACCCGTCGATTCTAGACTGTGTGAGCTATTGGATCCAACGAGTATTTGAATCCTCTGATTTATGGGACGGCACCCCGCGAGCGCGGGTTGGGGTGAGTTGGTTCGCGAAATCTTAACGATGTTGGGCGATGACCGTGAAGCTGGGGGATCTACAATCCGTTACAAGGACTATGTCGAGCCATTATTGGCGAAGTTGGGTTCGACGGGAGGGGGAGGTCTTCGTTACGGAGCGAGGGTTCTGTGTCCCGTTCCTACTTCTTGTTCCCCTTATATTTGGTTGGAGCGTCCCTGCCGAACGCGGCCGGGGATATTAGGCGGACCTTAACTAAGAGTGGGCTTATAGAGCGCGGTGTTGTGGAAGTGTGATGGTAGGATCTGTACTATGTTAAGGGCGTTACCTATCACATTGCCTTTGTCTGAGGCTGAGGAGGAAGGTCGTTCGGATCTTTCGCCGGACCCTTGTCAAGACACGGATTCGGCGAACGGATCGGGACCAACATTTACAACGATGAATCAGCCACCTACGAAAACTGAACTACGGCGTCCTTGGAGGCGATGGGCGGCGATTGTCTCGATGTTGTGCTCTTTTGGTTCTCGGCATTTCCGATCATTCGCGATGGGTGCTTCCTGTGCGTTTCTGGTTGTCGGGCTGCGTCTTATTCTCCCTTGGCCTTTGCGGGCATTGATCGAGCCGTCGCTGGCGAAAGCGGCTACGCGTTCTCAGGGACTGTTGGGGCTGGTGCCGGAGGGATGGGATCCGGCGATGACCATGTCGGGGCTATTTCTGGTGATTATTCTCTTGCTTGGTCTGATGGACTACGCAGCCCGTCTGTTTTTGGCGCGTTTTTCGATTGGCACGATTCGAGACCTTCGTGCAGATGCCTTTCGCAAAGCTCGTGGGACTGAGGGTCTTCGGGTTGAGGGTGGATCTGGTGATCTGGTTGCCCGCCTTGTCGGTGATACAGCGCGATTGAAAGCGGGATTGAAAGGCTTTCTAGTCCATGTCGCGACTAACGGCGCTTTGTTTATTGGTGTTACGCTGATCGCGCTATGGATCGATCGACCGATGGGGATGATTTTTGTCGCGACCGTCGTACTTGTTGGTCTTGTGACGCTTCTTGGGGCGCGTTCGATGTACGCGAGCGCTCTGAAGTTCCGAACGAAAGAGGGGAAGCTGGCTGGTTTTATCCAGGACTCCTTCGATAACCAGACTCTGAGCGACTTCGCGAATGTCAACGAGTCGAGCGGTCACCATGAGGCTGCCCTTACGCAGATTCAAGGGCGAACGACTTGGTTCGCGCATATTATCTTGGGCGTCGGTATTGTCTCGGTCCTTGCGTACGGTGCTACTGCCGTTGGGAATGACCAGCTTCCGCCGGGCGATCTTTTGATTCTTTCTATGTATGCCCTGATGATTCGGGCGCCGATCGTTCAACTTTCCAGGCAGGGATCTAGGACAGGGAAGATTCTCGCGTGCGGCGACCGTCTTGCGCAACTTGTCACCTCCGACCCTAGCAAGACCGGTGAAGCGATCGCCCCGTTGAGCGATTCGATTCGACTTGAGGGGGTGCGGGTTTCCGCCCGACGTGCGAAGCGTCGTGTCCGCCGCCTTGGACCAATCGATTTGAAGATTACTGCGGGGGAACGAATTGCCGTTCTTGGTAAGCCTGGATCTGGGAAGTCGACGCTCTTGGAATTGCTCGCGGGATCTGAAACCTCTCAGGGGGGGAAAATCTTCTGGGACGATCGGGATGTTTCAGATCGTTCGGCGATGCTGCAGTCTTCTGGAGAGACGTCGCTGCTATCTGGCGCGCCTAGTTGGGCGCCTCGGCGGATTCGAGAACTTCTTGAGGTTACCGAGAACGAAATCGGGATTTCGACTCGCAAGCTTCTTCGTATTTGCGGTGCGACGTCGCTTTTGGAACGTCTTCCAGAAGATCTCGACGCGAAGCTTGAATCTACGAACCTATCTGCACGAGAGCGTTTCGCTGTTGCTCTTGCGGTGATGGTTCGGGGTACTGCCTCGGTTTGGTTGTTGGATGACCCGGTCGCGATGCTGGAAAAGCGAAAGGCGAACAAGGTCCTTAAGAGAATCTTGCGAGCTAGCTCTCGCGCGACGGTCATAATTTCGATGAGTCGTCCGGTGAAGTTGAAGAAATTTAACCGCGTCGTCGAGATGCGGCGGGGTCGGGTGGTGTTTGATGGTACGCCGACGGATTGGCGTGCCGCACAAAAAGATAAGAAAGCTAAGACAGGTTCGTCAAATACTGTCTCGCAAGAATAAGGGGAAAGCAGAATGAAGCAAGCAATCATACTAGCTGCCGGTAAGGGCGCCCGACTCGGCGGGACGCATAATGGTCACGCGAAGTGCCTAGTGGATATCGGTGGCGAGACGCTGATACATCGACAGATGGCGATTCTGTCGTCGGTTGGGGTTGAGCGATTCTATATTGTTGTTGGTCATGAACGTGAAGACGTTTGCTCTGTGCTGGATGACCGCTGCACGCCTGTGGTGAATGCTGATTTTGCAGAAACAAATAGCCTCTACTCTTTGTGGCTTGCCTTGAAAGAAGTTGATGGGCCTTTCATGTTAGTGAATAGCGACGTTCTCGCGCATCCTGAAGTTTATCGACGGGTGGCTGAATCCGATGGGGCTGCACTTGCATTTGATTCGACTTCTGGGGATGAAGATGAACACATGAAAGTCCGGTTTCATCGTGGGCGTCTGCGTGAGATTAGCAAGTCGCTTGCGGCGGATGCGACGGATGGGGAAAACGTAGGGATTCTCCGGTTTGATGAGATTGCCGCGAAAGAACTCTTTGCCGCGGCGGACGCGATAATCTCTGGTGGCGACGTGAAGTGTTGGGCTCCGGCGGCGGTTGATCGCCTTGCTCAGGCTACTGTGGTTCGAGGCGTTGACATTTCCGATCTTCCTTGGACTGAAATTGATTTTCCTGAGGATCTTGCGAACGCTCGCGAGAAAGTTTGGCCTGCGATCGCGAGTTGTACGTGCGGAGATTCGGTAGCAAATCGTAACAGTCAGGCTGGGATGAACGGACAATCGAACGCGGCGCTTCGAGATCAAACTTCGACGGGTGGACCCGGACTTTATGGGAAGCTGCTGCCGAATGTACGGCGTCGGGCGTTTGGATAAGAGGATCGAACGTTGTCGGTCGCCTTGCGATCGTTCTTTGCTACATCTGCGGGAAGCCGCCGTGCTCTTTTGCAGGTACTTGAGTCGGCACGCTACTTGAAACCGGGATTGGGATTTTCGCTATGCAAGAGGGTCGTCGTACAACAATTCTGTTTACCGGTTATGCGCCGGTGCATTTTCTTTGCTTTCGGCCCCTGTTCGAACGACTGAGCCAGATGGATGCGTTTGAGGTTTTTGTCTCGGGGGGGCTCCGCAGCAAAATCGAGTCGGGTTATGCGTACGACGAAAAAGGGATGTATGCCCCCTTCGATCTTCCCGCTTCGCAAGTCTTGTCTGTCGATGCAATCCGGAAGCGCGACTTCGATTTTCTTTTTTCGGCTTGCACGAAATTGATTGAGCCGCGGCGGGCGACGACGAAGGTTCAGATTTTCCACGGGATCTCATTTCGCAACCGGGCAATTCGTGAGGCCAATACAAAGTGCGACGCGTATTTCTTCGTTGGTCCATATATGAAGCGAAAGTTCGTTGAGGCTGGGCTCTTTGAAGAAAACGATCCCCGAATCATGCCCGTTGGTTTTTGCAAGACAGATAAACTTGTCAACGGCGAGCTGGACCGGAGCGCGACACTTAAGAAATACGAGCTTGATGGTTCGCGTCCGATGCTCTTGTTTGCCCCTACTGGCGATAAGCACAACTCGCTCGAAACGATGGGCGAAGAAGTCATTGCGGCGATTCGCGATTCGGGGAAATACGATTTGATTATCAAGCCACACGATCATGCGAAGAACAAGATCGACTGGTTTGAGAAGCTTGCACCGCTGGCAGATGCTCATACGAAAATCGTTCGCGAGCTTGACGTCATACCGCTCTTGCATGCTGCGGACCTTCTGATTACGGACGCTTCGTCTGTTTCGAATGAGTACTCGTTGCTTGATCGCCCAATGATTTTTCTCGACGTTGCGAAACTCATCGCACGTATGATGGAGCGGAAGGAATCGATGCTGGATATGGATACGTGGGGGCGACACGGTGGGGTTGTGGTGAAGAAGGCCAAGAAGGTCGTCGCCGCCATCGAAGATTGCCTTGCGAACCCAACCCGCCAAAGCGAAGTCCGTCGTGCGATGGCTACGGATTTGATTTACAATCCTGGGTGTGCGACCGATTGTGCGATCGAGTGGATTACGCGGCGGGCTGCTGCGCTGGCCTCGGCGCCGACTGGTGTTGGGGCGTAAGACGAATCACCGAGCGGTGCCGGTTTCTTCGAAGACGTCGCTAACTGGGCTTGGTGAACGCTTTCTGGTATTCGGCAGCTAACTGATTCGCCTTTCCTTCTTCATAACTGCCCGCTGACCAGCGGTAGCCGAGACCATCTGCATCAAACCGTGGAATTAGATGGAAGTGTACATGGGGAACGATCTGGCCTGCGACGGATCCATTATTGCAAAGCACATTGAAGCCCGATGCTCCGGTCACTTCTATAAGTGCTTTACCCGCGAGTGGTAGAAGCGAGCCTAGCTTTGATGAGACGTCACTGGGGAGCTCTGTGAGTGTCGCATAGTGGTCGCGGGTAACGATGAGCAGATGCCCCGGCGAAAGGGGATTGAAGTCCAAGAAGCAAAGCAGCGTCTGGTCTTCGTAGACGACCGAAGCCGGGATCTCTACGGAAACGATCTTGCAGAATACGCACTCTGGGTTGCGAGACATTCTTCTTGGTCCACCTGTCTGCGGAACTTCTGTCTCAAATCGCGTAGCCGAGGAGTCGAGATGTACTGGCTCCTGGCCGAAAAACTTCGAAGATCCGTTCTATGCCTTGGACTATTCTTTTTCTTCCGGTGCGTTCGCTGTTGCTTGTTTTTTGGCCGGTTTGCCCTTGCCTTTTAAGGAAGCAATCGCGAAGGCGTACCGAGCATCCGTCCTCTTTTTTCGGGCGGTCTTTGCTGGTTTTGTGATTGCGCCTGGGGATTCTTCGCCGCCGAGAAGCTGCAACATTGCCAACTTTGAGCTGTCGCCGACCCGCCTTGTTGCCAGACGGATGATCCGTGTGTAACCACCGGCGCGATCAGCATAACGAGGGGCGATGGTTTCGACGAGACGGTGAGTTACTGACTCGGCGGTAAACGCGAGACGGCCTCTAGGTTCGCCTGTTCGGAAACGGCGACCGCTGGCCATACGCATGGTCTTGCTGCGAGCTGCGTTAGACATCAGGTCGTAATCATCTTGATGTGCTGCAGGGATGATGCTGCGGTCGGTCATGAGCTTGTGCAACTGTCGCCTTGCGCGAAGAGAGCCTGCCGTGTCGCCATTGTCGCGGCGCGAGCGAATCTTTAGCGCTAGCGAAACGAGGCGCTCGACGAATGGCCGCAGGTCTTTCGCTTTGGGTACGGTCGTTGTAATGCGACCGTGCTCAAAGAGGTTCTGGGCCATGTTCCGCCTGAGGGCCTTGCGGTGCTCTGCTGTGCGGTTGAGCTTGCGATGATGTATACGGTGTCTCATTGTCTTATTCTACTTACGTTGTCAATTTAATAATCGTCGCAGGACTCAAGCGTCTATGCTCAGTCGCCCATCGTAAATACTTCCATCGGGCCGTTGTTGGGATCGTCGGAGGAACCGCCGATCATCCCATCGTTTGGCGGCAGGGCATCTTCTTCGTAATCGGTATCCTTTTCAGGATCGAATGAGCCAAGCTCGTTGACGGCTGCTGACCCTAGGGTCAACCCCATCTCAGTGAGCTTTCGTTGAACCTCGTGTAGTGACGTTTTCCCGAAACTACGAAAGCGGAGCAAGTCTCCCTCTGACCTTGTTACGAGATCGCGGATCGTCGTTACGCGGGCTGCGTCCAAGCAGTTACTCGCTCTAGCTGAGAGGTTTAGGGAGGCGACCGGGCTGTCAAGGATTTCGTCCATCGCCGAGTCTTTGGGAGAGACGACTGATGGCATTTCGCAGCGTGACTCTACGCGATCACTGCCCATTTCGTAATACATGACGAACGGATTGATGTGCTTTCGTAGAATCATGCCCGCTTCGACGAGGGCATCTTCAGGCGACACAGTGCCTTTTGTCCAAATTTCTAGAATGAGGCGATCGTAATTTGTGTGCTGGCCGACGCGCATGCTCTCGGTGCGATAACGAACGCGGAGGATCGGCGAGAAAATCGAATCGATCGGGATCACACCTAACACTTGCTCTGGCTGACGATTGTCGGCAACGGTCGCATAGCCGCGACTTGTTTCGACGGTCATTTCACATTCGAATTCGATATCGGTCGTGAGTGTTGCGATCAAATGATCTGGGTTTGCGACGGTTACCGCTGGGTCTGTTACGATATCACCCGCACGAATTTCTCCGGCGGTGTTTCTCTTGAGGGTCATGATCTTATGATCAGCGCCCGTCATGCCGACGACAATGCCCTTGATGTTCAAGAGGATGTCTGTGACATCTTCGAGGACGCCGTCTATCGAACAAAACTCATGCGTTACACCGGTGATTTTGACCGAGGTTACGGCTGCCCCTTCTAAGCTTGAAAGAAGTACGCGGCGCATGGAATT
>JAJDDZ010000144.1 GCA_029260025.1 Phycisphaerae bacterium
TCTTGTGCGGTTTCTGGGATTGTCGTCGGCGTGAGTACGTACGCCTTATGCCTTCAGCCACGCGCCCCCCTGTGGTTGGCGATTTTTCTTGCGGCGTGTGGGGCTTCGACGATTGGTCTTGCTACGTCTTATGGGCGAACAGTTTTGCTTGCGCGGGTTGCGAGACGTTCGACCGCGGGTGCACGAATGCTGACGCGTTTGCTTGTGTGTAGCGCGGTGACGGTTATCGTCGCGGCGCCTCTTGCGATGCATTTATTCGGTAAGCCTCCCACGCTCCTGCTTTTGTCGATGTCGCTGATCGCGTTGGGGGGGCTACTCGTGATTTACGAGCCGAGTTACACGCCTCGGGTTCGTCGGGCTCGGCTGGGGACGGTTTTCGGGTCGGTCGCAGTCATGATCCTGCTCGGGTCGTTGTCTGCGATTTCCCGCGTGTCACCATTCGTTTCGGATTCTCTGGAACTCGGTGGCGAGGTGGAAACCGTCAATTCTCCGAAACCTTCACGCGGAACCGATGGAGTTGCGGCGGGCGACCGATAATACTTTAAGTTTGGAAACGTATCCTTGGACTGTGCGCGAGTTCCGTTCAGGACGCGCGGTCGCAGAGCACCTTCTTGGAGTCTATGAATGAAACGCAAAAACCCGACAAGGCGTTTTCCACGCATGGGGCGATGTGCACTTTGGACGATTGCCGCCCTCACGATTCTTCGTGTTTGGTTTGGAGCATCGCCGGTCCTTCCGACTGCCCGAGCACAAATCCCAGATTCTGGAAAACAGCGGTTATCGATACTGAAAGAGGCCCAGCTGACGAATAAGCTGCTGGCCGATATTAAGGGCTTGCTTGAGCGGGGAACGCTTAATGTCCGCGTCGAGGGTGCCGATAACTAATCGGATCGTAGGCGCGGTGTGCGCCCGACTTGTTGTTAAGGTCGGGCGTTTGAGAAACATCCCCGACGCGCGATCCGAAGGGATTACGCCATGATCTTCGGGGCAGTGAATAACGTCGGTCGCACCGTCCGGTGTTGTGGTGGCGGTGGATGTGGGTCGATTGTGTTCGCCCTCGCCCTCGCCCTCGTCCTTGCGACTTGCGTGCCGCTATCGGCTCAGGACAAGACAGAGGGGAGCGCGCCTGTGGCCGTCAGCGCTACTGGTGGTGTGGAACTGCATGTTGCTGACATGCCGCTTGCTGATGTTCTGCAACTTCTGTCTCTTGAAAGCAAGCGGAACATCGTCGCATCGCCGGGTGTAACAGGGACGGTGACGGCGGACCTCTATGGTGTATCCTTCGAGGAGGCGCTGCATGCGATTCTCACGACGAACGGAGCGGGGTTCCGAACGGTCGGGAATTTCATCTATATCAACACGAACGACGAATTGGCAAAGCTCAAGAAGGCTGCGGGGGATAAGCCGATCACTCGCGTCTTTTCCCTCAACTACATCACAGCGCAAAACGCCGAAACTTACATTCTCCCGCTCCTGGACGAAACTGCGGGCGATGGCGTATCGGTTTCTCCGGCTCCCGAAGGCGGTTTGGCGAGCGAAGCGGAGAAGGGCGGCGGTCAGTCTTACGCGAATTCCGATTTCATCGTGGTGACCGCTCGTATCGAGACTCTCGATCGTATCAAATCGCTGCTTGAGGAGCTGGATATTCGTCCGCGGCAGGTGCTTATCGAGGCGACCATTTTGCGGGCCGAGCTGACGGATCAGAACGCACTTGGGATTGATTTTTCGATTGTTGGTGGTGTTGACCTCGAAATGTTGGGGGCGAGTTCCAATGGGATCCAGGACATCGCGCTTGGTCAGCTTCCGCAAAACCGTTTTGAGAAGATGAATGCCATCGCGACAACGGACTTCCTAGGCGCGCTCCCGGACGGTGGGCTGACATTTGGCGTGATCAAAGACAACGTCGCGATGTTTCTTAAAGCCCTCGAGCAAGTTACGGATACGACTGTGCTTGCTAACCCGAAGATTCTCTCGCTGAATCGCCAGAAGGGGCAGGTGATCGTCGGTCGTCGTGATGGGTTTCTTACGACGACGGTGACCGAGACTCAGGCGATCCAAACCGTCGAGTTTCTGGAAACGGGAACGCAACTCGTCTTTCGACCGTTCATCAGCAATGACGGGTGGGTTCGTGTCGAGCTTCATCCTGAGGACAGCGTCGGATTCGTCAACGCGCAGGGGTTGCCTTCGGAGCAGACCACAGAAGTCACGACGAATGTGATGGTCCGTGACAACGAAACGATTCTGATTGGCGGACTGTTCCGCGAGGTGACCACGGACAGCCGTTCACAGGTTCCGGGGCTCGGGAATACGCCTGGGATCGGGCAGCTGTTCCGTTCGAACAATGAAACTACGCGTCGTGAAGAGGTTATCATTCTGCTGACGATCCATATCGTGAAGGATCAAGATCGATACGCGGATGCTTCTCGGGAGGCGTGGGAGGATGTTGAGCGCGTTCGGATCGGGTTGCGCCGCGGGATGTTATCTCAAGGGCGGAACCGACTTGCGCAGGCTCATTTCCAAAAAGCGATTAACGCGCGAAGAGAGGGTGATCCTGATCACGCGCTGTGGCATTTGGATCTCGCTTTGCGGAACAACGGGCGACTTCTTCCTGCGATCAAGATGAAAGAAGAGATGCTCCGGCGACGGACGTGGGAGGATGACGGGACGGCTGCCCGCTCTATGATTCACGACCTGATCGCGAGGGAGAGAGGCTATCCGATACCGCAATTCAGTCGCCCGGCGGTCATGGGAGTCGGTCCGCAAATCCATGGAGGTGGTGGAAATGACTAGTCGCCTGGCAAAAACTTTCTCGATCGCGGTTGGGGTGGTCTGCGCGAGTAGCGGATGTCATCGTCCGACGCATCAACAGTCCAAGATCGAAGCAACGAATCAATGGAACGACGTCCGTGCCCGCGTCAAGCAGCAACTCGCACAGCAGCAGTTCGACCAAGGTCTTTTTCAAGACGCTATCGCCAACGCGACCGCCGCCGTGACACTTTCGCCCAACCTTGGTAAGAGCTACGTCATCATCGCGCTTTCGCATCTTGAGCTCGGTCAATCCGCGTCCGCTGGCGCTGCTGTTCTGCGGGCGATGCGATTGGGTATCGTGGACGGAGACCTCCACTATGCGCGGGGCGTGTTGTTTGAACAGCGCGGCGATCTCATGGGAGCGGTGAACGAGTTCGCCAGGGCGCGGGAGCTCGACGGTGACCGGGTCGAGTACTTGCTCGCCCATGCGGAATGCTTAGCCACGATTGATCGGTGCGGTGAGGCGATCACGATCCTGGTCGAAAACTTGGACCGATTCGACGATTCGCAGGTGATCTCCAAGCTCGTAGCGCGTATCGCTGAACTGAATGGCGATCGGTCGCTGGCGATCCAATACTATTCTATCGCTCTGGCTCGTGGTGCCAGTGATCCCTCAGTGTCACAGTCGCTAGGGCTCAATCTTGCTTCTGAGGATCGGTGCGTTGAGGCGATCTCGGTTCTTTCGTCGTTGGTGGACGGTCACGTTCCGCATGCCGCGGTCGAAGGGGCGATCCGGCGAAGTCTCGCGGGCTGCCTGCTCAAAACCGACTCTCCCGGGCTAGCGCTTCAAGTAATTTCCGAATACTCTGCCAAGCACCCGAGAGATGCGGCTTCGACTGCCTTGCGTGCGACGTCGATGTGGCGCGGAGGTGATCTGGAGGGTGCCCTCGCGATTTTGTCAGAAAATGTTGTCGCAGCATCAACCGCGAGGGAATTGTCGTGTTTGCAGGGCGAGATTCTCAGTGACCTTGGTCGCGATTCTGAGGCATCGGAGGCCTTTCTTCGGGTGTTGGACGGCGATCCGGGAAACAATTGGGCCACGGCTGCGCTGAACAGGCTTGCCTCGGATTGGGCGTCCCGATAGGGTTCTGGAGTATGTGAGAACTCTAATTTTGGGGCTGAAGTGGGGGTCTCGCACGGATTTATGTTGACAAGACACGTGGGTCATGTATACTCTTAGCGGACGGACAAAACTGAATATAGCAGGCGAGGTCTTAGGGACGACGAGTATTTATATCCATAACGAAGTTCAATATTATATCCCTGAACATCATTATTCGATCAGCCCTCTTATCGCTTTTTAACAAATAGACACGCCCCACCTTCCTACCTGCTTCCTGTTCGTACATTTGACAACCTAGCTGTGCGTTTTTCTGTGTTGCGGATCCGTGCTGCACCTTTGTGCTTGCGGTGTGTTTCCGTGGATGCTGGCGCGCGATCGTTTGGGTGACGAAACCTGTGGTGTCGTTGCGCCCGGGTAACGGGCTATCGATACCACCTGCCTTCACTACTCCCACCCAGGTTGCGTCTTGCGTCACGTTTGGCTGCCTTGGAATTCCTCGGGACGGGGATTCGAAAGCAAAGCCTGCGTTGGCGCAGACGCACCCAGGGGGTGAGGAGCACGAGGGTGTTACGAAACTTTTTGGGAAACGTTGACTGAAGAACCTCCAATAGTTTACCCAAGTTGACTAACCGGCTTGATCGCTGGTCTGGGAAAAACAGGAAACTGATGAGCGGCGGTGGGGACCGATTTTGCTCGGATGCGAAATGTTACAGGCGATCAGGACGGTTGGTCTATTTTTACGACCCCTGACCCCGACCGACTTTGTCCCTGATGCCGATACCCAACCCCGATCCAATCCCTCGCAACTATTTGGACTGCCCGGCCTGTTTGGTCAGAGCTTCCCCCCAGCCCTGTTCGGCGATCTGTTTCGTGATTCGCTCCGCCAGCTCAACGGCAGCGTAGCCCTCGTCGGCGGTGACCCCGGTTCCTTCCCCGGTGCGTACGGAATTGAGAAAGGTCGTGATCTCGGCCTTGAGGGGCTCAACGTCGTCTACGACGATTGGATCGACCTTGATCATGGAACCAAAGTCTAAGGATGCCATCTGCGACAAGTCGTCGAAGTCCCGTTCCTTGGCCATCCGGATGAGGTCGAGGTTGTCGGCAAGCGTAATTGCGACTCCGCTCTTTGCTTGGTAGTCCATAGTCAGGTAGGCGCTTGGACAGAAAACGCGCAGACGCCGCTCGGTCTTGAGGGCGAGGCGAGACGCGGTGAGGTTGGCGACTGCGCCGTCTGCGAAACGAATCCGTGCGTTGGCGACGTCTTCGTGGGCGCCCAAGACGGCGACGCCGGACGCATCCACGGAACTTGGACTTTGGCGAACCAGGTGCAGGACGATGTCGATGTCGTGGATCATCATGTCGAACACGACGCCGATGTCGGCGCTACGAAACGTAAACGGGCTGACGCGCTGGGTCTCGATGAACTGTGGGGCTACGTTCATTTTTAGCATGGCTTGGACAACGGGATTGAATCGCTCCGAGTGTCCGACTTGCATGACTTGCGCCGTACGTTTTGAAGCGTCAACGAGTTGCTTGGCGGTGACGGCGTTGTGTGCAAGCGGTTTTTCAACAAGGACAGCCGTTCCGCGTTCCATGAGGGGGATGGCGACATCGGCGTGGTAAACGGTGGGGACAGCGACGGTCGCGGCGTCAATGTCGCCTGTTACGTCGTCAATTGAGGCAAACGCTTCGCCGCCGAATTCGCTTGTGTACTGTCGCGCGCGGTCGAGGTCTCTGTCGATGACGGCCACTAGCTCGCAGCCCTCAAGCTGGGCGTAGACGCGAACATGGTGTCGGCCCATGTGGCCGGCGCCGACAACGGCGACGCGAAGGGGTTTGTCTGACATCGTTTTTGGTCAATCCGTTTTGGAAAGTTTTGCGAAGGTCGCATCGACTG
>JAJDDZ010000145.1 GCA_029260025.1 Phycisphaerae bacterium
AAAGAGGCCGCAGAGTTGCGTGACAGAGCTGAGAGAATCGGTCGGCCCGCCGGCCAAACCATCGCCGGCGCATCACTAGCCGTGAGCAAGCCAAGTTTGGAACTCGAACTCAACGCGCCAACAATCGCGCGAAAGTGAATCGGAATACTACAGGAAGGGAGTTTGAATATGTCAAGTCAGTCGCCACTATCCAAGGTCAGTTTTGTGTTCTTGGTCGCTCTCCAAGTTGCCATCTGGATAGTTAGTTCGGTTCCAGTCATAGCTCAGTCCTGCGCCAGCGGAAGCTGTGGATCTTCGGGCGGGGCAGCTAGCGCGAACCTGAATGCGCCGACTGGATTCTCGCTGCCGACGAAACTTCCGGGACAAAACGGTGTTCCAACGATCCGCTGGAATGAGGGTCTGAACTCGATCTGGACTTCGGGTCCCAATGTCGAGGCCAATGTCAACGGCGTGGGAGGGGGCGGGAGCGTATTTCTGGGCAATGGTGCAAGTTTCATCGACGCGGATGATTTTGTGCTGCCCCTCAACGGGATCGATTGGCACCACCGACGGGTCTTCTCATCTCAGAGTTCCTCATCCTTGAACTGGCAGGGTGAAAGCTGGTGGGGAAACGAGATGATGAACATCAGCTTCGGTGGCGGAAAGTTCGGATTCGACGGTGAAATCGACATCACATGGGAGATGGATCCCCACTACGCTTTTACATTCACATATGACGCCGATGTTTCGAGATACAACCCGCCCGACGACAACTATCCCTTCAGAATTAGTTTCGATTCCGGAAACAACGAATACACGATCGAGAGTATTGATGGCTGGGCGTGGACCTTCCACGACAAGGCACACACCGACTCCGGGAAACTCAAGCGGATCGAAGATCCATTCGACAACGACTTAGCATTTGCATATTCGTCTGGCAAACTCACAGACATCGTCGCAGACGTGGTCGCGGGAAGCGATCACAAAATCACGTATACCTATTTCACCTCCGGTGACAACAACGGCAAGCTCCAATATATCAAAGTCTACAAGACTACAACTACGACCGATGCTAATCTGATCGGTCAGATCGAACATGCCTATCACGATAGCACCGTTGACGATTATGGTTCAACCGGAGACCTAATGAAGGTCATCGTGACCAGAAAAGCCACGGCAGACGGAGATGGAACGCTTTCTATCGAGGAGACGTACCGTTACCGGTATTTCAAGGGTACCTACAACGCCACGACGAACCCGGGCACGGACCATCAGATTAAGTACGGCCTCCTGCCGGAAAATGGGCAGCGCCTCAACGACGATATCGGAACACCGGAGACCCAGACAAACGCGAACTGGGCGGACTACGCCAACGTGGGCTACGAGTATGATAGCAACGGACGAGTGAGGCAGACCGACGAGCGCGCGCCTGGAAGCGGCTGCGGCTGCAGTGGCGGGGGAAGTGCCGGAACTACATCCTACACATGGTCAGTCAACGGAGGCAGTCCTGGCGTCGATGATTGGAACGTTCACTGCGTTGCCGATCGCGAAGACAATACTCGTGTTATCTTCGACGTAACGAGGCTCTACAATATTTTGACATGGGTTGTACAAGACGAAGACGACGGCACGCCAACCAAGGAATTAATCTGGCACGTCGACTACGCAACGGGCTCTTTCAACACGAACCGCGTCAGCGCGATCTACATGCCGTCAGCTTGCAGTGCGTACGACGAGAGCTCCCCGTACACAGTGACACTAAACGGTTCAGTGGGCCTAGCGTATGCTGTAGAATATCCATACCTCGATGCGCATGGTTTTCCTGATAAAATTCGGGTCAAGCAAGGAAGCAGCGGTACGCTCGACACTTTGATCGAATACGGTCGCACGATCCCACTTCGCCGTGACTTGCCGACCACGATCACTCATTACGAATCGGGTAGTGAAGGTGACGGTCGCGCAACGACGCTCGCCTACACCTTCTACGATGCAGATAAGCACCAATTGAAACAACTTGACGTGACGCATCCGTCCGTTTCGGCGGCAAAGAACGGACCCGGTGCCAGCGCCATTACCAAGACATTTTTTGACAAACGCACGGGTGCTCCGCGGTGGATGCTCGACGGAGAGGGCTATGTGCAGTTCTACGCCGTTGACGACGAGACTGGGGTCGGCGATCTGTCTGTTGCAGATGCTGCCACGTCAACGCTCATGACGACGATCGATGACAACTGGGACGGCGTCGCCCATGGCGGCTTGGCGACGGACGATACCGTGCCCTTTGCTCGTACTGGTGGCGGCACGGCGCTGGATATTGACACGTCAACTGTCATCGACTGGCTTGGCCGCGTACGAAAGGCGATCGACGGTGGAGGATCAATCGACTACACCGTGTATAAGGACGATGAAACACGCGTTTATTCGGTCTGGAATACAACCACCTACAACACACTGCTGCCAATCGAAATCACCAAGGTCGACAAGGACGGTCGCCCAGAGGAAACGCTTCAACTTAAGACGAGTGTCACGCCGACGAAGGACGGAAGCAATGAGCCAACCGGCGCAGAGACCTATGCGAATGCCGACTTGGCAGGACGGACCAGCGTGACCTACAACCTTTCTGGGGCGACGCAGTCGGTGCAACGCTACCACTCGTTCCCCGCGACTGGGGACGGTACGCGCTACACGAACTATTACCAGTCCGACTACGAATATGACAGCATGGGCCGCGGGGAATACATCATCGAGGATGTGGACGATGAATCGACCTACGATCGCGAGCAAGTAACGCAGAACTTCTATGACTTCTTGGGTCGAACAATCAAGGTCGCCCGCGGCGTCAGCGACAATACTCATGACATCTCAGCTAGTAAGCCGACACTCAACACGACAATCGAATACTTCTTCGACGACCCCAACAGCGACGCTACACCCGAGCAGGGCCAAGGCGACGGCAACCTCGAATGGGTTCGCGCCTGGCACGGGACGGGCGGTAGCGACTACAACAACACGGAATATCGCTTCGATTGGCGGAACCGTAGGCAGCTTGTTATCCCGCCGCTCGCTCCGTACACGCTCATCCAGCACGACAATCTCAATCGCGTGGTGGTCCGGGCAACCTATAGTTCGACGACGAACCTGGACCCAGGTGACCCGCCAGACTCGACTGAGAATTCGGCGCGACTGGATCTCTCGAAGACCTACTACGATGAATGGGGCCGCGTCTACAAGGCCGGAAGCTACGACGATCCGGCGGACGCAACGCCCGAAGATGAGCTCACGAGAAATACCTACTTTGATCGACGCGGGTTGGTCTGGGCCGTTGACGTTCCGAATACGGGAATCGCATTCACTACCTATGACGGCACGGGCCGACGGACTGAGACCTCACAAGGGACCCAGTTCGATACGGCCAAGTACACGAGCGACGCGCCGGACTACCCCGACGACAACGAAGGAATTGTCGAGGAAACCGAGCTTACGCTTGACGAAAATGGCAACGTCCAGAAGATCATTAGGAAGGAACTCAACCACGACGATACGAACGGCATGGGCACATCCGATTTCATTCGTAATTATACTTACAACTACTACGACGAAGCCGATCGTCTGACGAACACGGCGATTTATGGCACGAATAACAGCAGTGGCTGGAAAGACAACAGCACGGCACC
Source organism: Phycisphaerae bacterium (assembly GCA_029260025.1). Lineage (GTDB taxonomy): Bacteria > Planctomycetota > Phycisphaerae > UBA1845 > UBA1845 > JAJRUK01. The sequence continues at coordinate 3,654 of JAJDDZ010000145.1, forward strand.
CACCTACGACAACGACGGCGGAACCGCGGGCGATCAGCCGCCGACGAGAAGCGATACAGTGCTTGTCACGAGTTTCTCCCATGAGAACTACGTACTCGTCGCCGATCCGAACCTCGACGAGGGCCGCTACACAACCGTAACCGATCCGAAGGGAGTTGTCACCAAGACGGTCACTGACTGGGTCGGCAGAACCATCCTCAAGATCGAAGATCAGGGCGCGAGCAAACTCAATCGTATGACCCAATACCAATACAACGCGCAAGGGAGGCTCGAACGATTGTCACACGATCCGACCGGCGATAATACCGGTGCCAATGGCGTTTGGACGACGGTTGGCTCCGATGTGGACCAGGTGACCGAATACGCCTACACCCAAAGTCAGAATGCAAGCTGGGTTACGGAAATCAAGTACCCGACCGGCGACGGTACCGTTGGTTCTGTTGAAGACGACAGAATTGTCTTTACGTACAACGTTGATGGAACACTCGCGACCCGTACGGACCAAAACGGAACTGCATTGACTTGGGTCTACGATGCGCTGCGACGCAGGACCGAGGAGGAAGTCACGACAGTTGGGAGTTACACGGGCGGTGGTGGGTCCGTGGATAGCGCGATCCGCGCGTTCACATGGCAGTACGACAACGAGGGCCGAGTCGAGTACGCCACATCACATACGGATACAATACCGGATACTAGCACCTACACCGACGCGGCCAACCAAATCAAAAACACCTACAACGCCGCTGACAAGCTCACGAAAGAAGAGCAAGAAGAGGGCGGCGCCGTGGACGGAAGCACCAAGTCCGTCCAGTTTACGTACGGAACCGATTACACCGCGACAGGCAACTACAATCGCCTGAATCATGTTACCTACCCTGGCGGCCGAAAGATCTGGAATGGCTACACGCATTCAGGTGCCGCAAGTACCTTTGAGGACACCATCAACGAGGAGTTCAACCGCGTCGGTCAGATCGCGATGGACAACAGCGGTGCCATCGGCGACCTCTACGCAGAGTATGATTTCAACGGATTGCGTCGTCGGATTCGACGGAATCAAGAAGAAGCCACTGGGATGTACGGCAACGATACGCGTATGGATCTTTGGCATGGTACGACTGGCCAGTATGGCGGGCTGGACCGTTTCGGCCGCATCGTCGACATGAAGCACACTGACTTCTCCGGAACAGCGACTGATGTATTCGATCGAATCTATACGCTCGATCGAAACGGCAACCGCACCTCGATGAGGCACCAGCAGTCTCTCGGCGAGAGCCAGGAGTTTGTCTATGACAATCTCAACAGGCTCGCCCGGGCGAATCGGGGAATGCTCAATACGAGCGATGCGGTGGTCCTCTCAGAGGCGTACGAAGACTATAACATGGATCTTCTGGGGAACTTCACGACGGGGATCAAAGTGAACACGACGACGGCCTCGGTCACTCATAGCGTCAACGCGACCAACGAGATAACGACGCTCGATCGTGCGAACTCGTCTGGGCCTCGGGCGATAGTCCATGATGACTTCTCGTCGCTAGAAGGCGTCTGGTCTCAGGACAAAGGGACCTGGAGCACTGCATCAAGCGAACTCAACGTTGATACGTTGACGACCGGCGACGCCCTCCTGGTTTCCGATGGCGAGTACCAAGTAGCCAACCTCAACTTCAGTGCCAAGTTCCCAACCGGAAGTAGCAGTGTGAAGGCCGGCATGATCTTCGGGCACGACGGAAGCGACAGCTACTACGCGGTAGTCCTTGAGGTTAATGACTACCTTAGACTGTATAAGGTCACGAGTGGATCGTGGGGGAGCCCGCTCGCCAGCTCCTCTGTTTCCATCCCAATTGACCAGTATCGAAGCGTGCAAGTCCGGGTTCAGGGACGCCGTATTTTTGCGGGCGTATGGAACCCGGTTCTGATGCCAAATTTTCTGGCGACGATCGGCTACGATAGTTCAACTGACATTCCGACCGGCGCAACAGGGTTGTATTCGGACAAGACCGACGTGAAGTTCTACCATGCGAGGGTTTATGACTCGACCGCGCGAGATCCTAAGGTCAGATTGGTTGGCGGTTTGTTGTATGCGGGCATAAGCTCAGGCGACCTGACAATGGATACTCGCGAAGCCCAAGCGGGCCTCGTCGAAATCGAAGGCTTCGCGGATGATGACTACATGGTCCAAATTGATGCCGCATTCACCAGCGGTGAAGCCGCGGTTTGGGTGCGGTACACCGACATCAACGACGGATACCGCGTGGTCGTGGATAGCTCCTGCGGGTACTCGCTCTACAAGTACGTCAACGGCGAGGTATCCACGGTGGCCACCGGAACGGCCAGCTGTACCTCTCCGGTGAGTCTCAAAATCAAGCTCAGCGGGACTTCGATCAAGGTATGGGGCGATGGAACACTGGTGATTAACACCACCGATTCCGCTCATTCCTCGGGCCGTGTCGCTCTAGACGGTACGAACCTGAAGTTCGATCAACTGAAGATCGGCTACGACAATAACGCAGACGACGACATCGACGATGCTGGCGATGATCTGGTCGTGGATGAGGCTGACTTTGGGACAAGTACCAGCCTAACGAATGGGTACGACGATGCGGGCAACCTGGTGGATGATGGGCAATTGCGTTATGTCTACGACGCTTGGAATCGCTTAGTGAAGGTTCAGTCCTCCAAGGATGCCGCGGCCACCACCATACAGACTGCTGAGTTTGATGCGACTGGTCGTCGCATGAAGAAGGTTGTTACAAAAGCTGGTGATTCTGATGGGACAACGGTATACTTCTATGATGGTCAGAAGGTCATGGAGACGCGTGATGGGTCTGGGAATCTTGTGCAGCAGTTCATTCACGGCACGCAGTACATTGACGAGCTTGTGATGATTCGCGTGAAAGATAAAGGCGACCTCTACGTCCACCAGGATGCCAACTGGAACGTGATCGGCATGACCGACCTCGGCGGTAGCCTCGTCGAGCGAAACGTCTACTCGCCCTACGGCTCGCTGACGGTATTTCAAGGGACTGGGTACGGCGATCGTGACGGTGACGGGAAGGTTGATTCGACTGACAAGGGTACGGTTGGCGTGACGTGTACGGGAACGGTTGCGGGAGCATGCCGGATTCTGGATCTCGATTTCGATGGGGATTATGACGCAACGGACGCGACGGCATTCGACGCCCTGGCGCAAGGGAATCGGGTTCATCCGGGCCGGGCGACTTCCAATGTCCAGCAGCCATTCGCGCATCAGGGGCTGCTGTTTGAACCGGAGATCGGGAGCTATCAGAATAGGGCGAGACAATACTTACCTGGCCTAAGAGACTTTGCCCAACGTGATCCACTCGTGGTGCTGCTCGCGCTAGCAAACCGTCGCGCATATTTCCCTCGAGGAATGAACCTTTACTTAGCTGCCGAGGCGAATCCACTCGCGTGGTTGGATCCGAGCGGCTTGGATGGCGAATGCAATACTCTTTACCCCCCTACATGCTGTTTCGTTGGAGAGTGCTCTACCGATCCCATTGGCGACATCGACCTTGATGAGGGCGTCGACCTTTTGCCAGATGCACCTTGGTGGGTCACCGCAACCGCGTGCGGCGCCGCTGCGAATCAAAAAGGCATGAACGCTGTGGCGGATGTACTTTGCATCGCCATGCTTCTATCCTATGTTATTTAGATGACTTGACACTCAGTTGCCTGCCGTCACAATCTGCTAGTCGCTGTGCTGACCGTGACCGCCAAGACAATCGCTTGGCGATGACGGATTGCGATGGGCTTAGGTATATCAACTTTGGCTTGACTAGGTGCCGATGTCCTGTTTTCGGAGTCGGCATGTGGAGCTGACGAATGACGGGAAGCGTACGCTCGAAGCTGGGAAGGTCCATCTGTTGGTTTCTCTCATTTTTTACGGCGTTTGCGTTCGTCGTCGATTTCCTCGTGCTTCAAAACGCCGAAGGCCGCACTGGGCTTGTATATAGCTTTATCGCTGGGGGATTTTGCGTTCATCTGATTCATCTCGGGAAAAGAATCACGTCGTCGCCAAAGAAGTCGTCGTTCGATTAGCTGTACATTATTAAAAGCTACAATTGCAGTACGGGCCTGTCCCTAGCAAAAACTCCATCCAGGACCATTGTGACGGTTCGATGGGCTCGATCGACGGCATTTCTACCAAGTAAGAACTTTCTAGAACAAACCGATAGGCTGGAGGGAGTCTAAATCGCGGTGGTTCAATAGGAACGCGCATACGATCATCGTCGAGAGCACCAGTTCATAGGCGTGAGTTTTCGTTCAGGCTGCGCGACAATAACGATGGTGCAAGCCACCAACTTGCGGTATCGCGATCACTCTACCACGCTCCGGCGGATCAACCTTGCGTTCTACCGGTGAGTTTCTATCGAGCGACAAGTGCGTTCGTGATTCATGATAATACTCAAGGTACGCGCGGAGAATCCGTTTGAGATGCCTCTCGTTCAGCACAATCACATGATTCAAGCAATCTCTGCGAATCGAGCCGATGACGCGTTCGCAATACGGGTTGGTCTGCGCCGTCGATTACACCCGATGGCGTCAATCCGCCGCGACTTTTTCAGATCACGCATCCCTTCCATCCACTGCACGGACGCGAGTTTGCTCTGGTGACCTGTCGTCACAACTGGGGCGAGGACCGGGTCTACTTCCACGACGACGATGAGCGGCTGACTTCAGTTCC
>JAJDDZ010000146.1 GCA_029260025.1 Phycisphaerae bacterium
TCAAGCAGCTGCCCATGCCGTTGCACTCATCGGTGGTGCAGGCGTTGCCGTCTGCGTCGCAAGATGTACCAGCGGCTGGGTCGGGTAGATCATCGCATTTTCCAGTTGCGTCATTGCAAACTTGTCCCGCTTCGCAACCGCCGACAGGGTCGTTGCAAATTGTCGTGGTTAGGTTGATGCAAGTGCCTGCCCCGTCGCATTGATCCTGTGTACAGAGCGTACCATCCGCCTCGCACAGAGTTCCCGCCGCGACCGGCACGGCAGAGCAGCCTCCGGTTGAGGGGTCGCAAACGCCAACACTACACTGGTCGGTTAAGGTGGAGCAATCTGTACTTGATTCCAGTCCGCAGTTACCGATTCCATCGCAAACGTCAGTGGTGCAAAGGTCGGAGTCTGCTTCGCAGGACGTCCCAGCGGCGGGATCGACGATATCCTCGCAATTACCGTTGGCTGAATTGCAAGTTTGGCCGGCGTCGCATTCTCCCGTTGGTCCCGGGCATGATGTCGTGGAGTTTGTCACGCATGCCCCGGTCGCATCACATGCATCCGTGGTGCACGGGTTTCCGTCTGCCTCGCAGGGCGTTCCTGTGGCGATCGGTTGAGCGCTACAGATACCGGTCGCCGAATCGCAGACGCCGGTGTTGCACTCGTCGGTGAGCGATGAGCAATCTGTCGATGAACTCGTGAGGCAGTTTCCGGTTCCGTCGCAAGCGTCAATCGTGCAAAGGTTGCCGTCTGCTTCACAAGATGTGCCGACGACGGGGTCCGTCAGATTGACACAGAAACCGGTCCCCGCGTCGCAGACTTGGCCGGCGTCACATTCACCGGCGGGAGCTGGGCAAGTGACAGCTGATACTTGAACACAGCCTCCCGAGCCGTTGCATTCGTCGTTGGTGCAGAGACTCCCGTCAGCTTCGCAAGAGGTCCCAGAGAGGGCAGGGTCTGCACTGCAGGTACCTGTCAAGGGGTCGCAGACGCCGGTGTTGCATTGGTCGGTGAGTGATGAGCAATCCGCTGATGAAGTTGTGAGGCAATTTCCGGTACCGTCGCACGCGTCGCTGGTGCACAAATCACCATCCGCTTCGCAGGACGTTCCAACTACGGGGTCGGCGAGGTTGACGCAAAGACCATTACCTGCGTCGCAAACCTGTCCGGCGTCACACTCTCCCAGGGGAGCTTGGCATGTGATAGCTGACACTTGAACACAGCTTCCCACGCCGTCGCACTCGTCGTTGGTGCAGAGGCTACCGTCTGCTTCGCAAGACGTGCCGAGGAGGGCAGGGTCTGGGCTACATGAACCAGTAACGGGGTTGCAGACGCCGGTGTTGCATTGGTCGGTGAGGCTGGAACAATCTATCGTGGTGTCCAAGATGCAGCTGCCTGTCCCATCGCATACGTCGATCGTACAAAGGTTTCCATCCGCCTCGCAAGTGATTCCAGGGGCTGGACTTGGTTGAGCATCGCAAGCGCCGGTGGCTGAATTGCAGGCGGTACCTCCGTCGCATGTGTTGCCAGGACCTGGACAACTAACTGTCGAATCGACGACACATCCGCCGGTCCCGTTACAAACCTCGATCGAACAGAGGTTTCCGTCTTGTTCACACGGCGTGCCAAGCGGTGGGTCCATTAGTGTAACGCAAGCGCCTGATCCGGGGTCACATTGTTCGCCGGAGTCGCAGGTTCCGGTTGAACCCGGGCAGGACGTGGTGCTGTCTGTGGTGCAAGAACCTGCGCCGTCGCATGAGTCGTTCGTGCACAGATTTCCATCTCGTTCGCAAGAAATCCCGGCAACCGGATCGGTCAAGTTGACGCAAGCTCCCGTACCCGCGTCGCAGGTTTGGCCGGCGTCGCACTCGCCCGTAGAGCCCGGACAATTCGTTGTCGTGCTTGTTACGCACGCGCCAGAGGAATCGCAGGCGTCGACGGTGCAGAGGCTACCATCTGCCTCGCACGACGTACCCGTGACCACTGGTTCGGCGCTACATGAGCCGGTCCCCGAGTTGCAGGTGCCGGTGTTGCATTGGTCGTTGAGAGAAGAGCAGTCTACGGTCGTGTTTTGTACGCAGTTTCCTATTCCGTCGCATGAATCGTTCGTGCACAGATTGCCATCTCGTTCGCATATAGTTCCGGCGATTGGATCGGCTAGGTCGATGCAAGTACCCGACGCGGCGTTGCAAGCTTGTCCTGCATCGCATTCGCCGGCGGACGCTCCGCATGTGACGACAGAGACCTGTATGCAGCTTCCGGTTGAATCGCAGGCGTCGACGGTGCAGAGACTACCGTCTGCTTCGCACGATGTTCCGGTTGCAACGGGCTGGGCGCTGCAAGTGCCGCTGATCGAGTCGCATACTCCGGTGTTGCATTGGTCCGTGAGCGATGAGCAGTCGGTGCTTGTATTCAGGACGCAGCTTCCTTTTCCGTTGCAAACGTCGTTCGTACACAAATCGCCGTCGCGTTCGCAAGTGATCCCTGCCGCGGGGTCGGTGAGGTTTACGCAAGCGCCAGAGCCAGTATCGCAAACTTGCCCCGCGTCACATTCACCGGTGGGTGCTTGACAGATCACCGCCGATGTCTGCGCGCAGCTTCCCAGGCCGTCGCATTGGTCGTTGGTGCAGAGGTTACCGTCTGCCTCGCAAATTGTGCCCGCGGAAGCGTCTGGGCTTTGAACGCATGTACCAGTACCCGGGTCGCACGTTGTTCCGCCGTCGCAGGAGTTGGTCGGACCCGCGCATGAAACCTCGCTGATGTTCACGCAACTTCCCGCCCCGTCGCACACGTCGTTAGTGCAGGCATTCCCGTCGGTGTCGCAGGCCGTCCCGGCGGCGGGGTCGGGAAGGTCGATGCACAGTCCCGTACTCCCATCGCAGGTCTGCCCAGAGTCGCAGGGGTTGGTTGGTCCGGGGCATGTTATGTCGTCGTCGTCATCGTCACCAAAGAAAAGGATTGATCCTAGGCCGTCACAAGTTTCGTCCGAGCAAAGATCGTCGTCATCGTCATCCCCCCTCGCTGTCCCCGAAACCGGGTCAGGCAAATCGACGCATGCCCCAGTTGACGGGTCGCACGTCGTTCCGCTATCGCATGAGTTTGTTGGTCCGGGGCAGGAGACGTGGCTGGAAAACACGCAGTTCCCCAAGCCATTGCAAGCGTCGTTCGTGCAGGCGTCACCGTCGGCGTCGCATACGGTTCCCGCCGCGGGGTCGGTGACAGCTTCACAGTGACCATTAGATGAGTTGCAAGTAGTGCCCGCGTCGCACTCGCCCGTGGGGCCAGAGCAAGAGACGTTGCCGGCAGCCACGCAGCTACCAAGCCCGTTGCATTGTTCTAACGTGCATAGATCGCCATCTGCCTCGCATGACGCGCCAGAAGCGGTGTTGCCAAGGTTTTCGCAGACGCCGGTTGCCGCGTTGCAGGCTGTTCCACCGTCGCATGAATTCGTTGGCCCCGAACAACTAACTGTACCGGTGCTTGAACAGGCCCCAGCGCCGTCGCAAGCCTCCAGGGTGCAGAGACTTCCGTCTGTATCGCAAGGCGTACCAGCCCCGGCGTCGGGCACTGTGACGCATGCGCCGCTTGCCGGGTCACAAGCTTTTCCCCCGTCGCACGTACCCTTGGAACCCGGGCAAGTTACCGTCCCCACAGACAGGCAGACCCCTAGCCCGTTGCATTCTTCAAGCGAGCAAGCATTGCTGTCGGTGTCGCAGGCGGTCCCGGATGGAGCGTCGGGTTGAGTTTCGCATAGGCCGTTTGAGGGATTGCATTGCTCGCCCGATTCGCAGGTTCCGGCGCTGCCAGCGCAGGTCGTCGTGCTAATGTTGGAGCATGAACCAAAGCCGTCGCACTGATCGACGGTACAGGCGCTTCCGTCGAGGTCGCAGGATTCCCCAGCCGCAGAATGGGGGAGATCGGCGCAGAGGCCGGTTTCCGAATCGCACTCCTGCCCGCCATCACAGCTACTCGTGGGACCAGGACACTTGACGTTTTCGCAAAGGTCGTCGATCGACGAGGCGGAGAGAGAACGGTCTTGGTTACCGAGGTTGTTGAGATTCCAGTCGATCAGGCGCATATGGTAGGGAGAGCCGCTCAACCCACCGGCAGATAGCGGGTCGCCTTGACCGTCAGATCCCCAATCGCTGCGACTTGCGATGTGGCCGCCCCATGCGAGGACAGCTTCTTCGCCGTCGAGCGTGAAGGTGACGTCGATGCGTGTTTCCGATTTCGATTCAGTGAGATCGCCGTTGGTGTTGTAGCTTACCGCGGTTATCGTTCCGCCGAATAATGTGAACACCCGTTCTCCCGCAGGCAAGCTCAGAAAGCTTGCGGCTGGTTCGCCTGCGACTGGGGTGCTGCTTGTGTCGGGAGTTGGAATTGGGAATGTGGTCACGGTCGAGCTGACATCATCGATCTCAACATCGTCGAGTGGAAGGATCGTTTCTGCGAGGTGGCCATAGGGTGCATGCGATTCTAGGCGGTCGTAATGGGTCAAGAAGTCGAGCGCATGTTTCCCGCTGTGCTTGATGTCGTATCCCAAAGTTAGGGTTATTGATATTCCAGTCGGCATGTCCGAGAGGACTGCGCGGTAGGGGACGGAATATCCCTCGATGTAATGGCTCTTGCTGCCGTTAAGGTTGCCGTTGATCCATTCTCCGGGGCTTTTGGGCTCGTCAGATGGGCCGTTCTTCATCTGGTCTAAGTTTGCTTTTGGCGGGGAGACGAACGCGAGCGACGTCGGCGAGATCGACGAGGCAGTCTCTCGAATTGTGAACTTGTTGATCAAGGTGCCACCCGGAAGTCCAGGGATGTCACCAAATGAGAGGAGGCCTTCCGAGCCGCCGGACGAAGCGAATGCGGCTGCGATATCAGCCTCGGTTATGACGATGTCGTAACCTGCTGAGGCGAGGGTCGACACATAGATGAATGGGTTGTCACTTGCGAAGTCCACGTCGCGAAGCCCGAGAACGATTGTGCTTGTGGAAATGCCTCGATCAAAGGTGAACACGATTTCTTCGTCGCCTGTGCTATCATCGCCAGTGAGCAACTCATCGCCGATGCACGTATTGCCGCGGACGCCCGTGCCCAGAGGTGCGAGGAAGAGGTTTCCGTTCTTTCCTAACGCACTTCCATCAAAGATCGAACCGGCAATCTCGGTTCGCGCTTGCATGATGACGGGGGCGAATAAACCAGCGGAATTGAGTGGTTGAAGGCTTGGGACGCACCCCGAACCTTGGACCGAAGAGGTTAGGGAGATGCTGTGCTGGGTCCCGTCGGCGGCCAAGGCGTTCGAGAAAGCTGCCAAGGCGCAGAAACTGGCCATCAATAGGGTTCGTCGCGACTTGCGAGAATCGGGTCTAGGTGAACCGTTTGATTGTTTTTTTGGGTCCGAATTCATCAGATCTCTGCTCCCACTCAGATGCGTATTGGCGACGAGCGCGTGCGCACCACATGTTTTGCGACCGCACAACGTTGAATGCGACCGCTATCGCCGCACATCGGTGCGACCTAGTTGTCAAGAGGCAAAGAAAGTGATTCTAGATCGAGTCGAAAGGCCTAACGCCAGCCCATTGCCAGACGTATGCGCATAGCATCCGTGTCACAAAGTTGACCCAAGAGTTCGCCTTCCCGCTCCATCTCCACCAGATTCTTTCCCATCCACACCGCCCAAGTTAGCTAAAACGGACTTTGAGGTCAACGAAAATCCGAAAATAATGGAACTGTGACTTAATGTATCGTTCTCGGACGCTCGTAATTTCGCTTGAAGCACCAGGGGTAGCAAAAGCGGCTGTTTGTGCAGTAACGCTGGAATTCGATTGGTTGGCTAGTCGATGCTGCGTACCGCGTGTTGGGAGACTAATCCGCCTCGTCCTAGGGAGTTGGCGAGTGCTTTCTGTCGTCGGACTTTCGCAAGTGACTACGCACCTGGTCGTCAGGCGAGTTGTCTACGGTCGGCATGGTCCGAAATTACTCTCCTCCATTTCCTGCCTCTCGCATCGCGGTGAACTGTGAGTGCGGTATCTTGACTTGCGCGCTCGCAGGGGATACAAAATCATCGGTAGCCAACGGCCACTCGACATCGTGAAACGACGTGTATTGTTGCATTTCGGCGATGTTGTAACTTGGGTCCTGGAGGGTCCCCGGAATTCTTGGGTTGGCTAATGCTACAAGATGAGCCATAAAAGGAACTGTGTTGCGTGGCGACTTGCTGACGCGACACTTGTGACTGAATCGGTGTGACGCTTCTTCCGCGATCGCGGTTGTCCCGTGGCGTTTCGATCGTCCAAGTTTGATTGGCTAGCACACTTCGTCGAGATTTCCTCAATGACAGATCAACCAACTCCAGAAATGCCAACGGAACCCGTACCGGGCTCGACGCCTGAAATCGCTTCCCCATCAAGCCCCGTCGGCGACTCGTTGCCGGATGAGGTGCTAAGCGCTGCACAGCTTGCTGCCGAGGCTGCCGCTGCGTCATCCCTTGCGGAAGTCGATCGGGAAGTCGAGGAGGCGATGGCTGCGATGAACTCGACTGACCTCGCTGAGCTTTCCGGCGGCGGTCCGGTTTCTAGCCAAGGAGTCGAGGAAGGTGCTGAATTGACCGGGACGGTGGTCAACGTATCTGACGACGATATTTTTCTAGAATTTGGCGCAAAACTGCAGGGCGTACTTCCGCGAAGTCAGTTCGGTAAGAAAGAGACCATCGAGGTCGGTCGGCGGGTGGACGTTACCGTCGAACGGATGGACAACGAGAGCGGTCTTCTGATCGTGAATCGTAAAGGGGCGGTCCAGCGTGCTACCTGGACGACATTGCAAAAGGGAATGCTTGTTCAGGGCCGAGTTACCGGTGTTGTCAAAGGCGGTTTGGAACTTGACCTGAAGGGTCTTCGTGCGTTTATGCCTGCCTCGCATGCGTCGCTTGGACAACTTAAAGACACCTCTGTCTTGCTGAATGAGGTGATGGAGTGTGAGGTTCTTGAAGTCGATCGCAAGCACAAGAACATTCTTGTCAGCCATCGCAAAGTCCTAGCGAAGAAGCGTGAGGAAGCCAAGGGCGAGCTACGAGGGTCCCTTGAAGAAGGTCAAAGGCGAAAAGGGGTTGTGAAGACCATCATGGAGTACGGCGCGTTCGTCGATCTCGGCGGGATGGACGGACTCCTACACATTCGCGAGTTAAGCTGGGGGACGGTTAATAAAGTAACTGACGTCTTGTCCGAAGGGCAGGAGGTCGAGGTGATAGTTCTCAAGTACGATAAGGAAGCCGATCGGATTTCTCTTGGTCTCAAGCAGACACTCGCTGACCCTTGGTCGGGACTTGGCGACAAGTATGCGACTGGGACAAAACTGAAAGTGCGTATCGTCCGCATTACAAACTTTGGTGCGTTCGCAGAACTCGAGCCTGGCGTCGAGGGTTTGATTCCCGTCAGTGAGATGGGCTGGTCGCGAGTGCAAGCACCTAGCGATGTTGTTTCTGTCGGCGATATGGTCGACTGTGCTGTGATCCGGATTGAACTCGACAAGAAACGCCTTGCTCTGAGTATGAAACAAGCTTCAGCCGATCCTTGGGCAGGTGTTCTTGAGAGTTTCGAACCCAACTCTTTGGTCAAAGGACGTGTCACGAGGTTGGCAGACTTCGGGGCGTTTGTGGAGTTGACGCCTGGTGTTGAAGGGTTGATCCATATCTCTGAGCTATCGGATAAGCACGTGCGCAGTTGCGGCGAGGTCGTCCAAGAAGGCCAAGAGGTTGAGACGCGAGTTCTAGGTGTTGATGGCGAAACCCGGCGGATTTCCTTATCCATAAAGCAAGTGCAGGAACCGTCGGCCGCGATGCCTGAAGTTGCCGAGACTCCGAAAGCCCAGGCAAAACGCACGAAGCCCCGCCGCGGCGGGCTCTCAAGTCACTACGATTGGTAGGGAGTCAAGGGCTACCCACTGGGCGTCGTTCGCGGGGTTGGCGGATTCTCTCTGGGGGCATTCGCCTTGGTACCGATCAGAGATCCGACGAGTTGGTCGGTTGGCGACTGACCTCGTGGATTTATCGAACTGGATCGCTGGTCTTGCGGTCCGGCGAGATCGTTTTCCTGCGCAAATCTCCAGCAATCAACGGCGTACACCTGCGCCCCTACCCCAATGATACTACCAAAGGCAGCTAGGATCGGGTCGGTCAAGCTTGGGATGCGCACGGGGAGAAAGATCTGTACACATTCGATTAGGAAACATATTGCCAGAGCGGCGGGCAAGATGAGGCTGATCTTTCGCCCCAGCGATCGCTCCGCGATACGTGACCAAGAAGTCGCCAAGAGTGCCGCGAACACAGCGTAGGCGGCGCATTTCTCGATGATGTCGGTGAACATGAGGTCGATACGGGTGACGAAGTATGCTCTGAACGGGAGGATTGCAGGGGATGCTAGCGCTTTTTCGACGCGCCCCTGGCTGAATTCAAAAACGAGGGGCAACACGCCGGTATAGACGATGTAGGCGACCGTGCCTGCGCATGCTATTCCCGCTAGGCGCCGTTGGCGGAGGATCCGCGAAACCTTGTTACTGTTCGCGGGCCGCCTTGTGTACCAGGAATGGGTCGCGAGTCCTAGTCCGACACCTGCTAAGCGGAAGAGTATGTCGGTCGTATCGAGACCTCTTGAGACGATTGGGAATTGCAGCACACTTAGTGAAACCGCAAACAACCCAGAGAGCCACCACGCAAGTCCAAGGGCTGCGCGCCGGGTAAATCCGTAGTCGTCGCGCAGCAACGGAATCATTAACCAGATCAGAAGCGCGAACGAAGCTGCTTCGACCGTCCACCGAGACCACCGTCTTAGTATTTCCCAACGCGCCACCGACAGATCGTACTTGCTCATCGGCTCGATCGTATCGCCCATCTTGTTTCCGGTTTCTGTGATACCGCTGAAGGGAATCAACACCGCGGATTTCGCGGATGTTTTTAGTTGAGACGTATCCAACGAAAAAGAAAACGGAAGCGCAGCGAATACGACGATCAGAAAGCAATAGAGCTTGAGGACTGTGGCGTGCGGATTGATTTGAAGTTCAAAGAGCGTCGCCCCTGCCATTCTCGGAATCAGGAGTTGCGCTGCTCCCGAGAGAATGGCACCGATTCCAGCTCCGGAGATATTGCACACCAGGTCTGCCAGAGACGAGGTGCGCGATGGCGAGAACGCTTGACTCCATTCGATTCCGCCGCTTAAAAGCGCGGCTGCCACGAGTGAGAGAGGGAAGGCGACGATGCGCAATCGAGGGCGTCTCTTTATCGTCCAGTGGACGAACATGCCGAGGGGAACGTAGAGGAAGATATTTGCAATGATATCCGGTAAGTTCGCCTCTGTCGTCGCTACATAGAAGAACCTGTGAACGCTGGACGATTGTCCGCCAAGAGAAAAGTCGAAAGGAACGAATCCAGTTTGCAAAATGAATGCGATAGTCGCCAGCGTCAACAACTCGACGGAGTATCGCAGCAGGAAGGGAATCGGTGGCCGCGTTGATTCCTTGTATGTCATCGTATTGGAACGATCCGGGCTAGACGAAGTTACTGACAAGCTGCTTATCGAGGTCCGCGACGATACTTCTTGTTGTGGGGCGGCCAGACTGCTGGACGCACTGGGCCAGCCGGGGTCCATCCAGACTTGTCTTCAAGGGCGGGCGGCTCGTCCTGGAGGATCAATTCTCTCATGCAACCATGCAGAGTGTCGGCGAATTTGTCTCTGACGATCGCTCGTGAATCTGTGGCCCACATATGGTAGGGGTCGTCTTTGTCTTCAGCATTCTTTGGAATCTCGAGGGATACGACATGTGCGCGTAATGAAGCAACGGGTTTCGAATTTCGGACGTCGTAGAGGGTTCCGAACATTTCAGATTCGTTCTCCGCTAGCTGGTTTACGCCATAGATGAGTGCCAGCTTCGCGTTAAGGGCATCGAATGATGACAGGATTTGATCAGGGGTTGCCTCGCCTCCACCCAGATCGCGTTGGATGATGGGGAAGACTTCGCTGATCGCCATCAGGTCATCGAATGCATAATTCCACTGTAAGAACTCGTTACGGGGGTTGGCGGTGAGTTGGGGGACGAGTTGGCCATCGGTTTTCAAATCGATCGCAACGCGTGTAACGCCAAGGTTGGCCGGGAAAAGTCCGATCGTTTGTCCTGGGGTGAGAAGTTTGTATCCGCTTTGGGCGACTGGACTCTGCTGTGTCGCGACGTGCTCCCAAGAGACCTGGGGTGCAGGGGTCCAGGGTGCCTCTTTCGGTTTGCTAGCCTTACATCCGATCGCGGTGAACGCGATCGCCGCGCTGAGAGCTATCGCAGAATTCCGCCGAGCACTGATTACTTGAGCTGAGATCATCACGTTCATTCGCTCCATTTCGAGCGAACGGCGGTTATGCCGACAATCCGCTCGATTTGTGGGTAAGTCTTCGCAGGAAATATCGGGTTCTGGTGGAGGAGACTGGTCCCAAAAAAACAGCGATTCAGCCCTTCCATCGCAGTGCATTGATATCAACTTGTTATCGGGCGTTCGACAAGTGATTTCGGTGGGCAGAGCACGACTCCGATAACTCATCCGCCGCATCTGAGGGTCCGATGCACGGTTAGGAATTGAGGAGCTTTGAAGGGATATTATGAGTACTCCGTTTGCATCTGGGGTGGAAGGCGCGGCTATGGCCGGCAGCACTTTTTCCTCATCAAGCGCTCGCAGCGTGGCTGAACCGCTATCTGTTCCCTCTCTGGTCGACCGGATCGGGAAGGTGATCGGGCGAGTCTTAGTCGGTATGCCCCCCTCGACGTGGCTGCTTGCTGATGTCGCGATCTTGTCGATTGCGGTGAGCACGGCGTTCACGATTTTCCCTCCCTACGCGGGTATGTCTACGCCGCACATTGAGCTTTGGCAGGCGGCGGCGGTCTTTGCGTTTTCGGTGATCGTTTCCAGTCTAGTTTTCGGACTCTACGAGCGCGAAACAATCGTATCTCGCTCGCGGATTCTGACGCGGATGCTTGCCACAACCGCGACTTCTGCCGCGCTTGCGTACGCGGTCATTTACGTCGTGATGTATGCGACGGTTAGTCGTCGGGCGGCTGGATTCACGCTCGCAGCGTTCCTCTTGACGGGGACGCTTGTTCGCCTTTGCGGATGGTGGGCGGTCCATGGGATTCAGCGAGGACTGCTCGTTGTCGGTTCGCGGGGCCTTTTCGATTCGTTTGTTCGCGCCCAAGAGGAGGGGTTTCTGCGCGAATACTCGCTCGTCGGATACACCACCGCTCGCGACAGTGAATTCGTTGGTGATGGTGACGACAAGTACCTCGGTCCTGTTGCGGAGTCTCTTGGTCGTGTTCAGGCCGACAGCGTAGAAGATATCGTCATCGGTCGGGAGCTCGCATCGGACCGTCAGATGATGGACTGGATCGCTCCTTGTTTGCGTGCAGGGTGTCGAGTTACGAACGAAGCGATTTTTTACGAGAAAGCTACGGGGCAGATTCTGGTTGACGAAATCACGCCTTCGTGGTTTCTGTTCGCCGATCTCAAGGTTCACTGTGAGGAAACAGCTACGCTCAAGAGGGTCGTTGATCTGGTCACCGCAACTGTCGGTTTGGTTTTATCTATTCCGCTGTGGCCCTTCATTTCGATTGCGGTAAAGCTCTGCGACGGTGGTCCTATTTTCTATTCGCAAGATCGCGTCGGACAAAACGGGAGGGTTTTCAAGCTCTTCAAGGTCCGGACGATGCGTGTCGACGCTGAGAATGGCAAGAGCGTGTGGGCGTCAGCGAATGATCCCCGAGTGACTGGGTTCGGTCGGTTTCTTCGGAAATCTCGACTTGACGAACTTCCGCAACTCTACAACGTTTTGAAGGGGCAAATGTCGATCGTGGGTCCGCGGCCCGAGAGGCCTGACTTTGTTGAACAGCTTCGCGAAGCGATTCCCTATTATGACCAGCGTCACCTCGTAAAACCTGGTGTGACGGGTTGGGCTCAGATTAGCTATCGTTATGGATCCTCCGTGGAGGATGCTCGTCGTAAGCTTCAGTTTGATCTCTACTATCTGAAGCACATGGCGTTCGAGCTAGATGTAATGATTCTTTTCAGGACGGTTGGGACTTTCCTGAAGGGTTCGTGCTGACTCAATAAGACCGTCTCTCTACGGCGCATCATCTTGCTTTGTGTTTTTCTCGACGGTTTCGTCTATGACTTCCCAACCGTCGGAGATCTGAAAGACAAATCGATCTTCGGCGAACTCGGGAGCGTAGTTGATTTCTGCCAGCCAGAGGGTTAGCGTATCCTCACCCGAGAGATCCTTCTCGACTGTCTTGAGTCGCAGTCCTGTCTTCTTGTCAAACCAGTGAGTGCTCGTCCAGTCGCCATCCAGAGGGACTACAGAGAACACATTTGCATCTGTGTTGTTCACCTCTTCGACCTTTTCATCGGGGAGCATCTTTACGTTTGTTCCGGCCGTCAGCGTATCCCAGAGAGCCCTACCGCCTAGCTGCAGAACTTCGCTTGAATCATATCTTCGCTTATAGATTTTCTTGTTTTCGACCTGGGTTATCTGGTTCCAGAGTGCATTCCCATCATGCAAGAAAACGAGGACTTCGCCGGAATACAATCTAGGGCTGATTCTTCCGTCCGGTAGCGTGGTTTCCTTGTGAATTGTGAACATGTTTCGCAGGTGCAGGCGCAAGAGCGGATTACCGTCGGTTTTCTGATAGGCATAATTCCCTTCGCCTTTGGTACTTCCCTCATAGCCTGCGGCGCCGGGGGCTCTCGTATGTATGACCGCTGTAATGGTCTGGATGGCGTCCCACTTCGTGCAAAGGTCGTCGATTCTTGACTGCACCTGTGAATCGACTGCGGGTTGTTTTTCTGGTGCCAAGCCCTGTCGTGTAGCCGTGGTCAATCGCGAAGGACGATTGCAGACAGCGTATCCGCTGAGGGCTACGACGGCGGTCAGTGCGATGATGGCGAACGGTGTCTTCTTCATGGTTTCATCTGTTTTCATATCTGTGGCCATACTCACGTGGAGCTTGTCGCGAGCGATCAAACACTTTCCACGATTATAGCACAAACAAGCGGTCAGTCGCGTGGGTTTTTTATCGGAACGAATCGGTCGAGTCTCGTTGCGAGGTACTTCGCGGGGGGCGAGATCTTCCTGTCCTGCGACAATTGCGTAACATGTTCGCGTTGAACGGGAGTTGGCGGTTATCGGAGTAAGCATCGCTTCGCAACAAGTTGAGGGCATACCATGGCGAGCAGACGAGATAAAGCGGTCGAGACGATCACCAATGAGCGGGTGAGTGCGATCATTCGGACGGATAATCAGTCAATCGCGTCAGAGGCGATGGCGGCGGCGGTCGAAGGGGGGATTCGAGTCGTCGAGTTTACCTGCACGACCCCGGGCGTGCTTGAGCTAATCTCGCAGTTCTCAAGAATCGAGGGTGTGTTAGTCGGCGCGGGGACGGTGATGACGACCGAGCAAGCTGCTGAGGCTGTATCAGCAGGGGCGAGTTTCTTGGTTTCTCCGATCACTGATCCTGTGATTATTGACGTTGCCCATGCCCTCCATGTTGCTGTCATTCCTGGAGCCTACACTCCGACTGAAATGGAGGAAGCTCATCGATTGGGAGCGGACTTTATCAAAGTTTTTCCTGAGCCCGCAGGCGGTGCTGGTTTCATTCGTGCGCTTCGTGGTCCGCTGCCGCATCATAGACTCTTTCCTACGGCTGGTCCGACCCCCGATAGCTTTATTGAATACCTCGACGCCGGTTGCGCGGGCGTTGGTTTTGTTCGCAGCCTTTTTCTTCCCGAGGATCTTGATGCGGGGCGTTTTGGGGCGATACAAGACCGCGCGTCCGGTATTATCCAGAAGCTCGCGTCTTGGCGAGTTCGTTGATTCATTTCGATCTTTCATGTTGAAAATGCGAAGGTCCGAAAGCCTTCAACGCCCTCGTTGTGCATCAAGTTTGGGTGCAATTCTACCGACGCTCGGTATGGATCGGTTCATCGTTGCGCGCCTAGAGGAGTGTCGTGCGCGGTAGGGGCCGATAAGGATCGGACAAGCATGCTGGACGAACGGCGAACTTCGCTTCTTAGACGATTGCAATATGTTTTGGCGATTTTCTGCGCGCAGGCTGCCTGCCTAGGCGTGGGACTCTGGATGCAGCACCAATTTCTCCATTCATCCGCCCGCGCCGCGGCGCTCGACGATGCATGGATAGATCTCTCCGGTGAGGCCATTCAAGTCGCAAACGATTTGAAATGGATGTCGATGGCGAGTGCGGAAAATCCAGGAAAGGGTCCGGGGCGTCAGGGCGGAGCACTTGCCTCGTCGGTTCACCAGTCCGGTTCAGCTTTGATCGTTGACGCCAATTGGCGCGTCGTTTCGGTTTCGCCTTCTGGCGATACCGATGCAAATGGCGGTTCGCCGGGTGATCGTATTTCATGGAGTCCCGCGGTCGAGGGAAGAGACGACTCCGACCCTGCTTCTCGAGGATTCATCACAGTCAATGGAGTCCAGCAAATGGCCTCCGCCGCTCCTGTCGGGGAAAGCGGGCGAACCGTGGTGTTTTATCGATCGGTTGCTCTGGTCGAGCAATCAGCGGAGGGGATCTTGGCGTCGCTTCCGATGATCTCCGGATTGACGTTCGTCTGGACCTGTGCGTTGCTTAGTATTTCGATCTACATGATTTTTTCTCGATTCTACGACCAGGCAGAACGCGTCCAAGAACTCTCTGTTGCCGAAGGTATACGGCAACGACAGGACTTGATTCGCACGCGCGACGCGGTCGTCTTTGGGCTTGCGAAACTAGCGGATTCTCGTGACCCGGAGACTGGCGACCACCTCGAACGGATCTCTATCTATACGACGACGCTTGCGTCTGTACTGCGACATCATCCCAAGTATAGTCGCCAGATTACTCCGGCGTTCATCCGACTCATTGGGATCAGCTCTGTACTGCACGATATCGGAAAAGTTGGAATAGAGGATTGCATTCTACTGAAGAAGGGCCCGCTAATGCCAGACGAGCGTCGCATCATCCAAACCCATGCGGCGATCGGGGGCGAATGTCTTGAAGGGATTGAACGGCGACTGGGAAGCTCGAATTTTCTTCAGATGGCTCGTGAAATAGCGTTCGATCACCATGAGCGATGGGACGGGACAGGATACCCTCGCGGACTCGCCGGGGAGGCGATTCCTCTTTCAGCTCGGATCGTGGCCATCGCGGATGTTTACGACGCTCTGTCGTCGCGACGAATCTACAAGGCTGCTCATTCGCGCGCCTCATGTGAAGAAAAGATTCTCGGTTCGTCGGGAACTCACTTTGACCCGGAGTTGGTCGAGGCATGGTTGGAGGTTGCCCCCAAGTTTGCTGAGATTGCTCTTCGATATTCCTCTGCGAAACCTAGTAATCCAAATGACGATGTTGGCAAGACCGGCATGGCGCCTTTGGATAAGTACGAGCAAGAGGCGCAGGCGGTTTCCGCTTCGACCGCTCACGAGCCCTTTCTTGTCGTCAGCGAGGTGGGTATTGGGGCTACCGATTCGCACCCCAAAGATGATGGGAATTATCACAGAACCCGACGCGTGTTCGGCGATGAGGATGAGGAGTAGGAAATGATGATCGTTAATGCGGAGACCGCAAAGCTTAAGAAGGAACGCGTGACGTTCGAGATCATGTTGATGATCGTCGCGATTGGGATGACTTACCTTGTCTACCGCATGGGTGGATACAAGATGGTCGCGCTGAATCTGTTCTATCTTCCGATCGTCCTTAGTGGCTACTATCTGGGACGGACCAGTGCTGGCGTACTGGCTGTATTTTCTGCGCTTTCTGTCACGCTCGCAGCGACCGCCCGACCTGGTGGGTTCGCTGCATACAATTCTCCGGTGATGATCGGGTTGGCGCTGACTGTTTGGGCATCTGTACTTGGCCTCACGGCGATTCTGGTTGGGACGCTCTGCGATGAGCGTGCCAAGAAGGTCGATGAGCTTCATCAAGCCTACGTCGGCGTTGTCGAGGTTCTGTCTAAGTACTTGCAAAGTGGTGACCGCCGAATCAAGGCGCGGTGCGTCCGTGTGGCCGAACTCTGCCAAGAGGTTGCGGCGACGATGCGCCTGTCTCGAAAGGAAATCGATGACATCCGCGTGGGTGCGCTCCTACACGACCTGGGTAGTATCGAGATAACGACCAAGGTGCTCACGAGAGCTGTCGATACGCTCGAAACAGGCCCGGGTGCGTCCGAAAAACATACGTTTATGGGGACTGACTTGGTTCATTCGCTCGGGCCAGTGCTCCAAGGCGCGTTTCCGTTGATCGTAGGCGACGATGGCGGGGGAGATTGCTCCGTCGACGAGAACGGAGAGTCGTCTCCGCGGTCCTTACCAGTTGGCGCGAGGATTATCAAGACGATCCGCGCCTACGACCGCTTGGCGGTGTCGGATGTCGGCGTAGCACTTGCGTCGCCGAAAGACGCGATCGCAACGTTGCGCCGAGACGGATGCGGGGAATACGATTCGGAAGTGCTCGACGTCCTCAAAAACCTTGTGTGTATGGCGCCAACGGGAGACGAGGCACGGACGATGATAGGCGTATCGTAATTAGCGGACTCGGCCGAACAGAAACCGTTCGTGGCGTTCTTCCGATAGAATAAAGCAGTTAGCGTTCAGTATCAGTCGCCAGGGTAAGCGATTTATTTCTGTTCGCGACACAACACTATAGGCGATTCTATGAGTAATTTGCTACACGCATGTCTTTACAACGTTGAGCCAGAGTCCTTGGCGCAACTAACCAAGCACATCTCCGGACTGAACTTCGTTCGGTTGTCCGCGGAAGTTAGTTCTCCGGAACAACTCGCTGACGTGCTTAACTCTGAAGACATCAGTCTCGTTTTTTTCCACCTAGACCCTGATTCTAGATCCGTCGTTTCGATCATTGAGCAGGTTTCGACACGTTTTCCTGAGCTTGCCCTGATTGCACTTAGTCACCAAACGGGACCCGAGGCGATACTTCCCCCTATGCGTGCTGGATGTGATCAGTTCGTATGCGAGCCGATCGATCCGGAAGATCTTTCTAACGCGGTCGCACGCGTGGCAAGCAGACGCCTGGCATCAGAAACCAAGAGTCGATGTATCTGCGTAATCGGTTCCAGCGGTGGTGCGGGCGCGACGACGATCGCCTGCAATCTTGCTTTGGAGATCGGAAACGTGACTGAGCGAGATTGTGCGCTGGTTGATCTGGACCTTCAATTCGGTGACGTCGCGTTGAATTTTGATTGTGAGCCAAAATACAGCATCTTCGATATGGCTGAGTCGGGTTCGGCGCTGGACAAGACGGTGCTCGACTCGACGATGCATCAGCTTACTTGCAATGTGTCGCTGCTTTCCAGGCCCGACAAAATCGAACAATGTGAACCTGTAACTGCAGGCCTTATCCACGAAATGTTGGAGCGCATGGCGGATGTGTTTGAAAATGTCGTGGTGGACGTTCCAACCCAGTTCGATGCACGATCGATCGCTGCAATTGCCCAAGCTGATCTTGTCATCGTTGTATCTCAGCTTTTGGTCCCAAGTGTTCGCAACGCCAAGCGACTTTACGACTCGCTGGGTCGTCTCGGCGTCCCCGACGATAGGATTGAGTTCGTCGTGAATCGCGGCGACGGTCGTTCTGGGCGTTTGGGTGTCAAGGATCTTGAAGAAACGGTTCATAAAGAGGTCCTGGCAATCGTTCCCAACGACTTTGAGTTTGTCGCCCGGTCGATCGACGTCGGGCGACCGATCGCTGCCCTGGATCGCAATAGCCCAGTTCGCTCAGCCATCCGCCAAATCGCTCGGAAGATCGTCGGAACCACGCAGGGATCGGATCAAGGTGACGACGTGGTATCACAGGGGTTCCTCGGACGACTTTTCTCTAAGTAGATGGACTTCTTTCGATGCGTTGCATTGGGCTACCCCTCTTTCGCCGCACCCGCGAACCGTTGGCACTAGGATACCCCCGCACGGCATCTCTCCGGGCTGGCGTTTGATCGGACGTTCGTGCGTGGGTAGAATCTTTCACCGGTGGTAAGCATCGGCTACACGGGGCGAGCAACCAACTGGAAGGAAGTAGCGATGGAACGCAAGAAGCTCTGGACAAAAGTGGGTGACTGGTTCAAACCGGCTTCCGGAAGTCATGGGATCTCAGTCGATGATTCTCAAATCACCGACTCTCTAGATTCTGATGGGAAAGGGAATCGAACTGTATCCTCGCCTGCGGGTTCCTCGCTTTTTCGTCGCTCACGAAGGAATCCACAACTTGATCGCCTTGAGGCAGAGTACGCGCGCGTTGTGGATCTCATGGGGTCAGTACAAACGCACCTCAGCGATCAAGGTGTGCGAGGTGAACGGATGGCTGGATCGCTCGATAGCTTAGCCGAGAGCCTTTCGTACGTTCCAGACGCATCTCGCGCCCAACTTGATGCGCTCGGCGCGATCAAGGATCAACTTGCCACCGACGGCGCTGGTCTTCGCCGGTTGGAGGAGAGCATCGCTCAACTACCCCAGATCGCCGACGCGCAACGCGAGACGATGGTTGCGATAGCCCGCGACCTCGAGGAGTCACGCGAGACGACGGCGAAGGTTGTTGGGACGCTGGATGGATTTCGCGAGAGTATGTCCCAGGTCGGTGAAGCTTCGAGTGCGACGGGGCGAGCCATAGAGAAAATCCGGTGGGATCAGGCTGCACGCGACGAAAGGCTGACCGCGATCCTCCAGCAGCAAACCAAGCGATTATCTGCATTCACGACGGCTGCGTTTGTACTTGCTGCGGTCGCGACGGTTGCAAGCGTTGTCGCGTTATTTCGATCCTAACCTGGTCCCTGCGCTCGCGATGGAGTCATTAACGTGGCAGAAAACGAAGTTTCCCCGAAGGACACGATTGAAAAACTTCTCGCCGGAATGACCCAGCACGGGGCTTCCGACATGCATATCAAAGTCGGATACGCTCCGTACTACCGCCTTGCAAGGACACTTCGAAAATTGGACGTGGCTGCCCCTCCTACTGCAGAATTTGTGGAGCAAATGTTTTTTCCGATGATCTCGGAGTCGCGTCGTGAGGAATACGAACGGGACGGTTCAGTCGATTTTTCAATCCATGGACGCTCCGGCGATCGTTATCGCATTAACCTCTACCGTTCAACGGGTGTCATGAATGCGTCGGTTCGGCGTGTTCAGAGTCGAATCCCTAGTTTTGAAGATTTGAATCTTCCGAAAATCTACAGCGACACGATTCTGAAGACCAACGACGGGTTGGTGTTGGTGAGTGGTGTGACCGGTTCGGGAAAGAGCAGCACCCTTGCCGCCTTGGTGCAATACATCAACGAAAACCGGAGCTGTCATATCATCACGGTCGAGGACCCCATAGAGTACATTTTTGATCCTGCGAAGTCGATCGTGTCCCAGCGAGAGATTGGGCTTGACGTTCCCGATTTTGCGGGGGCATTGCGTTCTGTGGTGCGGCAGGATCCCGATGTTATTTTGATCGGCGAGCTTCGAGACAAAGAGACGATGATCGCGGCGTTGCAGGCTGCTGAGACGGGGCATCTTGTCCTTGGTTCACTCCACGTCGCCGACGCCCAGCAGACGTTCGCTCGTATCCTCGAATTCTTCCCGCGAAACGAACATGTCTTCGTTCGATCGTCTCTTGCGAATAGTCTGCGAGCCATCATGTGTCAGCGACTCGTCCCTGGCGCAGAGGAGGGGACTCAGTTTCCAGCGACCGAGGTGTTGCTAAAGAACGCGACGGTTCGCGAAAAAATAGCGAACGAAGAAGACGGAGATATCCCTTCAATCATAGCGCAAAGCGAGCAGGAAGGGATGCGTTCCTTTACCACATCGCTCGTAGAGCTGATCGAGTCGGATACGATTCACTACGATACCGCTATGGAGTACGCCCCGAATCGCGAAGGGCTTGCGTCGGCGGTGAAAGGGATCAAAGCCTCCGGGCAGTCGATTATCGGAGGGCGTCGATAGGCGATCCGGGTTCGGGGTCGGGGTCGTGGCGGTCATTCTCCTTGGGATGCTTCGTAGTCACCGAATGCTTCCGGTAGATAGTCCAGCACATCGGTCGCCGTCATCGACCACCGTCCCAGTTCTTCCGAGGCAAAGTCCCCGGCAAGTCCGTGAAGGTACGTTCCTAGAATGGACGCCTCGATTGGCTCCAACTTCTGCCCAATCAACCCTGCGATCAACCCGGTAAGGACATCGCCCGTTCCGGCGGAGGCCATCCCCGCGTTTCCCGTTTGGTTGGTATAGATGCGATCGCCGTTGGTGACGATGGTCCCGCGACCCTTCAAGACGATTGTGCAACGGTATTTCTCGACGAGCGCGCACGCTAGCTCGTGGCGAGCCTCGGCGCTGTTGGTGGTCGACGAAGGTCGTTCCGTCGACGCGAGAAGTCGCATCGCCTCTCCTGGGTGCGGAGTAAAGACCATTCTATGCGGATCTGGGACGTTCAAGGAATCAAGCGTCGCAAGTTGATTGAGTGCATCAGCATCCACGACTACCGGACCGCTATACCCAGCAAGGAAGTCAGCGATCACTTCGGCAGTGAGCGAAGTTCCCAATCCAGGACCTATCGCCACCACGTCAGCGCGAAAATCATCGACGATTCGTAGCAAATCGCCGGCGGACTTGGGTAAGCTCTGCATCGTCGCGCAAGGTGCGAGAACCCCGGCCGATTCAAGCAATTCATGGGGAACGACAAGGCGAACAAGACCAGCGCCTGAGCGAAAAGAGGCATTGGCCGCGAGCGTTGGAGCGCCCACCATTACTGTGTCGCCGTAACTACCGCCAATAACGGCGATGCGTCCGACGTCACCTTTATGTGCGTCATCTCCGCGCAAGGGAAGTGGTGCGACCTCGCGAGTAACGATCAAATCGTCAACCATAGTCCGCCGATCCTTACATGCCGCCAAACCGTCGATTGATCAGCGACGCAGAATACCCCGCGCCGAATCCGTTATCAATGTTAACGACCGATACGCCCGATGCGCAGGTATTGAGCATCGCCAGAAGGGCGGCGAGCCCGTGGAAGCTAGCACCGTATCCGACGCTCGTTGGCACTGCGATGACCGGGCAATCGACCAGTCCGCCGACCACACTCGCCAGCGCGCCCTCCATCCCAGCCACGACGACCGCGACGCTCGCTTGTTGTAACGCCGTCGAGTAAGCGAGCAGTCGGTGAATTCCGGCAACGCCAACGTCGTAGTACGTTTCGGTCTGTTGATCCATGATTTCGCAGGTGATCCGTGCTTCTTCAGAGACAGAAAAATCGCTCGTCCCGGCTGCGACGATCGCAATGGTCCCCTTGCAAGGTTTCGCTTCGACTTGTCGTAAGGTAATCGTGCGCGCGGCGCTGTTATACTCTGCTGCGGAGAATTCTTTGTTGACCGCGTCGTAAACTTCATGCGTAGCTCTTGTCGCGAGGACGTTTCCACCTGCCTCGGCTCGCTTTTGAAAAATGGTGACGACTTGTTCGGTCGTCTTGCCCTCGCTGTAAATGACTTCGGGAAACCCGCATCGAATGGACCGGTGGTGGTCGACCTTCGCGAAACCGAGGTCCTCGAACGGCATAGACCGCAACCGGGCAATCGCACCATCGATCGGTTCATCGCCGGCGCGAACGGACTCAAGCAGGTTACGAAGCGTGTCTTCGGTCATGACGAACCAGTGTACGACAGTAGAGTAAATCCTCCAAACACATCGCGGTCATGATGCGTTTGCGCTGGCGTCGAGGTCGAGGCGTGCAATCTTACCCCCCTGAAGATTATGAAATCCCAGGGCTGCAATCATGGCTCCGTTGTCGGTGCAATACGCCATTCTTGCGGCGTGAAACCGCCATTCACGCTCGTTGCAGGCAGTTTCCAGCGCATTGCGTAAACTCGAATTTGCCGCCACTCCTCCACCGAGCACGACCGTGGAAAGCCCCGTTTGTGCAACGGCGAGCATTGTCTTCTTGACGAGCACATCAATGACGGCTTTCTGGAAACTCGCTGCGATATCGTTGACTTCAGATTGAGACAGCTTTGCCAATCCGCCGCGTGTTTTCCCGTGTCCGTTCACATGATAGAGCACAGACGTCTTAATTCCTGAGAAAGAAAAGTCCAGTGAGTCGCGTCCGAGCATGGTTCGTGGAAAGTCGCATGCCTTCGGGTTGGCGTCCCTCGAGGCCCTCTCAATTTCCGGTCCGCCGGGATAGGCAAGGCCAAGAATCGACGCGACCTTATCGAATGCTTCGCCCGCGGCGTCGTCCGTGGTAGCGCCGAGAAGATCAATGGACGTCGGCGTGTTGATGCGAAACAGAGACGTATGCCCACCGGAAACTATCAACCCAACAGCGGGCCACGGTGGGGATGGAAGATCGATCGCGGCGCTATAGGCGTGAGCACGAATGTGATCAACAGCTACCAGTGGTTTGTCCCACGCCCAACTGAGTGTCTTCGCGGCTGTCACACCGATCAAGAGTGCTCCCACAAGACCGGGTCGATTCGTTACAGCGATTGCATCGATATCATTCCGACTGCAGTTTGCAATGGACATCGCCTCCTCGATCGTCGAGTCGATTTTTTCGATATGCGCTCGCGATGCAATCTCCGGAACGACCCCACCATACTTTTTGTGCAGGTCGATCTGCGACGAAACGACGTTGCTGCGCACCATGGTCCCGTTATCGACGACCGCTGCCGACGTCTCATCGCACGAAGTTTCAATCCCCAAAAGCGTCGTCATTTCAAAGTTATCCGGGTGGTCAGCCTTATTCGGGCTTTTATGGCCCAGAGGCCTGGGTGGCTAAGAAGTACTGCGTGAAATCGTATACGCGCCGGTATATTATAGCGACGAGCGCCGGCGAAGCACGTCTTGGGTCGTTGCTGGGCTGGGGCAATTTGATAAGCTGACCCACCGATGAAACACAGCGAGAAAGAAACGAACTCAGCACGTAACGGCAACGATCACAGCGTCATCATTTTCGATCTTGATGGGACGCTGACAAGACCCGTCCTCGACTTCGACGCCATGCGCGCGGAAATCGGAATCCCCAGCGGCCCCATTCTCGAAGCGATGGAGCAGATGAACCCCGTCGCTCGGGCGCTCGCGGCTGAGATTCTCTCGAAGCATGAATGGGAAGCAGCTCGCGGGGTTGCGTTATATGGTGGTGCGGTCGGGGTCGTCGCCGCTTGTCGATTGTCAGGGTATTCTGTCGCTCTGCTCACGCGAAATACTAGGCCTATCGTTGATTTTTTGATCGACAAGTACGGGTTTGAGTTCGATGCGATTCGGACGCGCGAGGACGGCGAAGTAAAGCCGTCGCCCGAACCCGTTCTATCAATTTGCC
>JAJDDZ010000147.1 GCA_029260025.1 Phycisphaerae bacterium
AGGAGTGCGATGATGGCAATTCGATCGACGACGATGACTGCGACAACGATTGTCAATCTCAAGGCTGCCCTGGGGCTTGCCCACCAGTCACGACCGTGAAGGTAGACATTTGGAACGAGAATGAAATGAGATTCTCGGGAACGAATCGCTGCATGCCGTCTTGGGATCAGGTATTGTTGAGCCGGTTCACCGACGGAGGTCCGGCCAACCAATTCTGGCGTAGCGTTCTGCAAACTGACAAAGGCAAAGCACGACTCGATGGCATTGCAAGCCCGACGCATTGCGGCGAAGACAGTATCGATGTGCCGCTGCTAGGGTTGGCGACGAAGGTGCTTACGTTTAATGGCTCCGTCGCGCATTCTGGGAGCGAACTTGTCGGAATGGGCAGGGAGTCCGGGCGAATCAATTACTATGTTGACCCGATATCTGTACAAACGGCGGGCGGTATTGTATCTGTCCCGGACGACCAAATGATTAACGCGGCGAAGGTTTCTAGGTCGGAGGCAGGGGTTCCCAGACCCCCGACCTCGGGGACGATGGCTAACGGGGGCGCGGCCACCGTGGACAGAACATCCGCGAGCCACAAGGGCAGCCTTCTTGTGTTCCCTAAGGTCGAACTGAGGTGGGATTCTAGCGGCCACCTAATCCAAGATACGTTCGTCGAGTTGACCAACGACTACCCAGAGGACGTCCGCGTGCAAATGTACTTTGTTCATGGGGACGTGTGCATCTGGGCCGACAATAGCTTCCAACTAACGCCGAACCAGCCGACGTATTGGTCTGTATCGACAGGACGACCCGCAGGCGTTTCGCCCTTCACGGTTCTCGGGGGAGTCTGCCCCGATCGCGATCGCGGCAATCCAGGCGGGAAGCGACTGCGCGGCTACGTTGTTGCTTGGGCAGTCGATTCGACCACCGGTGTAGAAATAGACTGGAACCATTTGAGCGGTGGTGCTGTTGTTGTAAACTACAGTGACGCGAGCGCTTGGGAATACGGTCCCTGGGCTTTCCAATCACTTCCGGATGTTGAAGTCGGGCAGACGCTGCTCGCGCCGTTCGGTCAACTGGATCTTGACGGTACGGAGTATCAGTTCGCCCCCGATCAACTGCT
This sequence comes from Phycisphaerae bacterium, assembly GCA_029260025.1. Taxonomy (GTDB): domain Bacteria; phylum Planctomycetota; class Phycisphaerae; order UBA1845; family UBA1845; genus JAJRUK01. The sequence continues at coordinate 1,112 of JAJDDZ010000147.1, forward strand.
GCTCAACTTTTTTGCGTCAGGTACGGTCTTGGATAGCGGAGCATCTGGAACTGTTAGCATCGACACTGACTTGACGCTTTGGATGGCCTTGCAGGATTTCCGACAGCCAGCGGATTGACGTGCAAGACCACAGCGTACGGCCGAGCGGAAGTAACAGCAGGATATAGCCAACAATCAGGTACTGGCGAAGGGGGACGGCTATTTTCCGCTGTCTGTGTAGGAGGTTCTGTACGAGGCATCTTCTTAAAGCGATGACGTCACTCACCGCCGGTTGCTGTGGCGACGTTTCCGAGTTTGATCTGCTGTAGTTGGCGGCTACTCTTTACTTGATCGAACAGCTGTCTTCCAGCCAGAGTTGTGCCACGGCTTGGCATGTAAATTCAGAGGCGAATGCCCCAAAAGTCCAGATTTGTGCGAGGTTGCATTTCTTAAGTGCGTGCCGATGAATGAGTTGCAGCGAACGACCTGAGTTGCTGGCATTCTGCGATTGAATTACGCACGCAATAGCGAATAACGCCATTATCGCAAGTTCTGGAAGCCGGTCAAACCCATTTCGAAACGTTTGGATACGTTGTAAGTCCTTTTGGCTACATCTCGATACAGGCCAAGCGCCAGGATTGCGCCAGATTTCTTGATAGTCGTTAACTGTCTTCGAGCTCCGAAGCACCGCATTGTCTCAAGTACTCGGCTGCCCCATCGCAGTACTCCGGCAGGCGAGTCTCGTCGCTGCTATCTCCCTCAGGTATCCAAATAACTACGCCCTGGCGGGCTCGTGTCAAAAGGACCCGGTACTTGTTAACCATATACTGACTTTTTATTTCACTACGCACACTATTCCATCGAGATCCCGCGAATCGGTGGAAGCTCCAATCGTTTGTTGATCGACGTAAGTCGGCACCCCAGCATAGGCACGCCCAATCAAGTTCGAGCCCCTGAACAGCAAACTCCGTTGCCACGACCTCCAGAAAGCACGAGGATCGAACATCGTCCGGTGGCCCCAGAAACCAATGGATGACATCGACATCAGATTTCACATCCAGACCCAATGCCCTGAGGCGACGTGCTCCGGAGCTTGCAATCAGCCCTGATCGACGATGTCCACGAGTCCGTTTCTTGAGCCATGATTTCGCGGTGGCCAGTGACCTAGTCAAATGAATTGGGTAGTCAGTGATCGCTCTGATAATCTTGCGAGCTTCCACCGCTCGGCCATCAACAACGGAATTGACCCACGCGGCAACCTTCTCAGCCTTGTATGAACGAACGGACACTGCGAGATGCAAGTCGGTATAGTCGTTCTTGTTGATACATTTAATGACTAGCCCGCATATTTCATCAGGCTTTGTGAGTTTGTATCGAGCGTGATTTGTCGAGCGTTGGTTCGAAGATTACTTCGATTTGGCGACGTCGGCGCACACGGCCCCCTTCCCCCACGCCACGATTTCGAGTTGTACACAAGACGA
>JAJDDZ010000148.1 GCA_029260025.1 Phycisphaerae bacterium
GTCGGGAGGGGCACTTGTTCCCCCGGAGGTGCCATTTTTGGGCGGTTCAGGGGATAGACTACCCCTTCCCGCACCGGAAAAACCGGCCACGTCCTAGATCCAGAATCTTGCAGAAAAACAGCGGTCATTTGTGCTTGGCACATTGCTGCGCTCTTGCTATATTCCGGCGTCCACTGGGTCCGGTTGGCGCGACCTGGCGGATGTCGTTTTCCTAAGTCTTTACTGTCAAGAACTTTATGGCGAGTCCTCGGGGCAACGTTCCGGGGCGGGTTGCTAGTCAAGAGAATCATTTTTCGGCCCGAATCGTCTTTTCACTGAAAAAAAGGAGCTCGAACGTTGAACGCGAAACGTCTGTTAGTATTGCTTCCGCTGCTTGCGGTTTGCAGCATGGCCCTCATTGCACCGGGTTCTGCACTCGCTCAGGATGCACCTGATGATGGTGCAATCGTCGCCCCTCACGGAGGCGCCGTCATCCCGGGCATCTGGTATCTCGCCCCCGTCTGCGGAATCATAGCCCTCGTCATGGCCCGCAAGTACTACGTCGAGGTCCTCAACTCGGACGAAGGCGACGCGGACATGATTAAAATCGCCGGATACGTCCGCGAAGGTGCGATGACCTATCTGTTCCGACAGTACAAGGTCGTGGCCGTCGTGTTCTTGATATTGATGGCGGTCCTCGCATGGATGGCCTACGGACTTCACGTCCAGCACGAACTCGTCTGGTTCGCTTTCCTCACCGGCGGGTTCTTCAGCGGCCTATGCGGCTACTTCGGAATGCGCACCGCGACCATGGCAGCCCATCGAACGACGGCCGGTGCTCGAAAAGGCCTGAACGAAGGTCTCCGCGTCGCGTTCCGCGCCGGTGCGGTCATGGGCCTCGTCGTTGTCGGATTTGCAGTCATCGACATCACCGGTTGGTTCTACGCACTCAATACACTGACCGATATGTCGCTGCATGAGATCACGGTCGTCATGCTGACATTCGGCATGGGTGCGAGCACACAGGCGCTCTTCGCCCGAGTTGGCGGCGGTATCTTTACCAAAGCAGCCGACGTTGGTGCTGACCTGGTCGGAAAAATCGAGGCAGGAATCCCTGAAGACGATCCGCGAAACCCCGCTGCTATCGCTGACAACGTCGGCGACAACGTCGGTGACGTCGCGGGTATGGGGGCTGACCTATACGAATCCTATGCGGGTTCGATTCTGGCGACGGCTGCACTTGGTGTGGCTGCTGCTCATGCACTTGGCAATTCAAGCGTTGATTCTGACGCGATGGCTCTTCTATCAGTTCCGATGGTCATCGCCGGATTCGGCATTATCGCGAGCATCTGGACCGGCATCAACTTGGTCAAAACCGAAGAAGGCGCTTCGATGGCTCAGCTCATGTCAGCCCTCAACCGAGGATTGATCGTTTCGAGTGTTGTTATCCTTGCTGCAACCTACGGCATTTGCAACGTACTACTTAAGGGCGTTGACGGCGTAAGCTGGTCGGGCGTTGCAACTTCAGTTGTCGTCGGTCTTGTCGCTGGATGGCTGATTGGTCAGTTCACAGAACGATACACCAGTTACGACTTCGCTCCGACCAAGAACATCGCCGCACAGGCCGAAACCGGTCCCGCAACGGTGATCATCGCCGGTGTCGCCGAAGGTCTTAAAAGTACCTGGGCACCTTTGGCGATTATCATCTTCGCAATCCTCGCATCGTTCATCTCCGCTGGTGGCGGCGATGAATTCATGCTCGGTCTTTATGGCGTCGGTCTTGCGGCCGTTGGTATGCTCGCCACCCTTGGATTCACCCTCGCAACTGACGCTTATGGTCCGATCGCTGACAACGCCGGCGGTAACGCCGAAATGACCGGACAAGCTCCGGAAGTTCGCGATCGCACCGACGCACTCGACTCACTTGGTAACACGACGGCTGCAACCGGCAAGGGTTTCGCGATTGGTTCGGCAGCACTAACAGCCCTCGCTCTTCTCGCCGCCTATGTCGAGGAAGTTCGAATCGGTCAGGTTCGTGAAGCCATGTCGTACGTCTGGGTCGCGGAGCCAGAATCACAGACCAGCGACGACGCAGGCGTCGGCGACATTCACTATCTTGGATACGGAAAGTTTGCTTCCAAAGTCACATCGGGAACTGGCGAGGGCAGTTATGATGCCTACATGGCACTTTCGGTTCGCACCCGCAAGAAGCTCGAAACGATGAGAGTTGACGCAGGCGATGCGCCGCTAATGCTGACCGGACTCAACACCGCCGAGCGCGACGAGGACTACATCCAAACCGGAAAGATCGGAGACCTCACGGTCGATGTTGTCAGTACACGAAAAGCATCGCTCCAGCAGTTCATGGATTTCTACAACGTCACGCTGATGAACCCCAAGGTTCTCTGCGGAATGTTCTCCGGCGTGCTGCTCGCCTTCTTGTTCTGTGCTCTCACGATGAAAGCTGTCGGGCGGGCCGCGTACGACATGATGCTGGAGTGTCGCGAGCAATTCAAGGCTGTCGCGAAGTACCTCGTGGCAGAAAAGGGCATGTCCGAAGCGGACGCCAAAAACTCAGACAATTGGCCACGCGAACAGATCACGTATCAAGGTCAAAATATTCCTGACTACGCCCGCTGCGTGGACATCTCCACGCTCGGCGCGCAAAAGGAGATGATCTTCCCATCGCTTCTGGCGATCGTTATCCCGGTTGTCGTTGGGCTCATTTTCGGCGTCCCCGGCGTCATGGGCCTCCTCGCTGGCGGTCTGACGAGCGGTTTCGCCATGGCCATCTTCATGGCCAACGCTGGCGGTGCTTGGGACAACGCCAAGAAGTACGTCGAAAAAGGCAACCACGGCGGCAAGGGCAGCGAAGCTCATAAGGCAACGATCGTCGGTGATACCGTCGGCGACCCGTTCAAAGACACCTCCGGACCGAGTCTCAACATCCTCATCAAGCTCATGAGCATGGTCAGTGTTGTGTTCGCAGGTCTGGTCGTCGCCTACGGACCAAAGATCGCAGCCATGATCGGCCTGTAAGACCAAGCCTTATTTCTTAATAAAAAGAGCCCCGTCTCGACAACGTCGAGGCGGGGCTTTCTTTTTGCATTTTTCTTGGCAGCTACCTACCCCAGAATCCGCCGCAGCTTATCCATTGCAATATTCCCGCCGCTCATAACGATCGCAACCTTCGCGCCCGCGAGTCGATCTTTCAACTGAATCGCCGCCGCCAGCGCAGCCGCCCCGCCGAGTTCAGCGAGGTTCCGCGTATGCTCGACGAGCAACCGAACCGATTCCTCCATCGCCTCGTCCGACACCAAAACGAAGTCATCGATCCCCGTCGTCGGGTTGAGCATCATGGATAACGTATTCTCAAACGCAACCCGCGTCGCAAGACCCTCGGCCGTAGACTCCATCGCCGCGGCAGTGATCGTACGCGCCTTCCAGGATCGGTAGATCGCCGGCGCTCTCTCCGCCTGAACCGCAATCACCTGAACCTTCGAGTTGATCGTCTTGGCAACAAGCGACGTGGCAGACGCTCCCGACCCCGCGCCCACCGGAACGATAATCACTTCGATGTCCGGTTGCGCTTCCATAATCTCCAATGTGTAGGTTCCAACTCCCGCGATTAACTCCCGATCAGTCGGACCAATGAAGCGTGCCCCCGTCTTGGTCGCTTCCTCCCCGATCCACTCACGAGCTTCGTCAAAATCGCGCCCGTGAAAAACAACCTCAGCACCGAGTTCGCGAATCGCTGCCGCTTTGGATGGGTTTGCACCTTCCGGCAGCGCGACGCGGACCGGCGTACCCGTCACCTGCCCCGCAAACGCAATCGACTGTCCGTGGTTCCCGGTCGAAGCGGTATAAAGACCCCGTTGGCGACTCGCGTCATCTAATGACGATGCAAGATTAACGCCGCCACGAACTTTGAACGCACGCACCGCATGATGATTCTCATGCTTAACAAAAACCCGTGCACCAACCAACTCGCTAAGACCGGCGTACTCATGCAGCGGCGTCTTGTGCAAATAACGATAAACGCGATCGCGGGCAGCTTGTACATCTTCAAAAACGCAAACCTGATTCGATTCCATCCCGTTCTCCGATCTCTGGGTGCCCAGGTTCTTGAGGGATACAGGATAGATGCGCGCAAACGTCGGTCAATTGCAAAAGCGTAACGCGTGCATATCAAGCAGAGAGGAGCTGAGAAAGACTAGGAAGTGCTAACCAGTTGACGACTCTTGACGGGCGTCATTTGCTGGTGACTGATCGTCTTGTCCGCCGAAGAACGTTTGACCCCGACCGGGGCAACCGCCGCAGCCAGCGTTCTGCGGGCAACATGAAACCGAATTAGATTCGCGGTTAGCGCCGTGACGAGCATCTGACAAAGCGAAAACGCAATCAATCCAGCCAGCACAACGCGCGACCAGTGAAGAGCGACGTAACCATCCGCCATACGCGTCCAAATCCCCGGACCAATAAGCCATACGACAACCGGAGAAGCAAGTACCGTCGCAAACACCACTCCTCCCAGCGTATAGATTCGATCGAGAACAACCGAAACAAAACTGCGAGTCCGCCCCGCGTTCCCCAACAGTCTGTGTAGATGACCACTGACAACGCCGGCCGAAAGAAGCGTCGCGCCAACGGTCCCAAGAAAAGAACAAAACAGCAAACGATAAATCTGATCGTCGCCTAAGCTCCCCATGCGTAGCAACGCCTCGACCGGAGAAACAACCAAAAGCGTCATGAGCGTCAAACACACAAACGCAGCCGAAACGAAAATCTTCGCCGGACGCCACATAAGCGACATCTCAAAAATCGTATGGAAAAACCGTATCCCGTCGCGAAGCACATGAAGCTTCGACTCCCCGACGCGCTCTTCGTATTTCATGGGCCTCTCGACGATGGTGAGGTTCTCGTCCATCAGAACCCGAGCGCTCATCGCGGGCGTAAAATGAAGACCATCAGGAAGCGGATAGAGCTTCGCCAGAGTATCGCGACGAATAACGCGCATCCCGCTCGCCGTGTCACTAACAGCTTGATTGCTAAGCGCTGACAGTATCAGCGCGTAAATCCGATTTCCAAGTCGGCGAATCTGCGGCATGCGACTCTCATCACCAAGACGCGACCCAATCGCAACATTCGCCCCATCATCGACGATGGCTGAACATAGGTCGGCGAAGAAGTTCGGATCGCAGGTCCCGTCCGCGTCCAAAAACGCAACAAGCTCGCCACTACCGACCTCAAAACCTTCCTTGATCGCCGCACCGTATCCCCGGTTGCTCTCAAAGACGATCAAGATCACGTCGTCATAAGTCGCTGCGATTTCCGGCGTGCGATCGGTGGATCCGTCACTAACAACGATCACCTCGACCTCTGCTACCGGCGAGTTTTGAATAATATGCCCACGCGCGACAAGCGTCCGCTCAATCGTTGACGCAATCGCTTCCTCTTCGTTGAGGGCCGGTATGACGATAGTTAGTTTCATGATCTAGTTCCCATAATTTGTCGGAAAACTGAGCCCGGAAGTTGAAAAAGGGTTGCTGCGACCCCCGAGAGACTAGATCAAGACACGATATCCGCCGATAGACCGATAATGTTGAGCGGCGCTTCGACCATCCCTGCTAGGATCCCGTCCGACCAGAAACACGCCCCCTCGCGCGGCGATGTTAGATCCTGTGCGCGCACCGGATGGAACACCATCGCGATTCCGTTGATGTGGATCGCAGCCATGTCGATCGTGCTCGCGACGATCGTCTTGGTCTCACCCGTACCCCCGCTCATCGAATCCGACTACGCCTACCTATTAACCGCAGCCGACCGGCTCGTGGACGGCAAGGGCCTGACAACAACTCCCCCACTCGCCCCAAATCAAGCGTGGGATTGGCAAGGCGACTGGACTTTTCTAACGAAGTGGCCTGTTGGGTATCCACTACTCGTCGCGGGACTGCGTACGATCTTCGGAACCAATTCGCTGGAAGCGGCGCGATGGATATCCGTCATCGCGTGCGCCGTCGCACTCGTCGGTTGGTTTACGTGGATGTTGCGGTTAGTCCCGTCAGGTCTATCTCGATACATTCTGGCAGCCACAGGAGCTGGACTATCCCTACCGGTGGCTTGGCTAATGAATCCCTCGACAGATTTGATTGTCGTCGCAGCCCTACCTTGGCTAATGATCGCCATCGTTAGAGCGACAACAGTTGGTCCCGATTTCATGCACAAAGAGCCCCTTCGCTCAGGAAAAAGCGACAGCTTGCGCCACGCGCTTCTCTTCGCACTCGTCGGCCTGGCTGCAGGCTCGCTCGTTTGGTTCCGGTACGCAAGCGTCTTCGTACCGCTGGCCCTCGGATCCTACTTGCTCTTCGCATCAATCACGCGAGGAAGTACACGACTCACGCACGTCCTCGCATTCGGCGCAGGAAGCGTCCTACCAATCGCGGCGCTTCTTACGGTAAACACCTTGCTCGGATCCGGCGAATCGACGAGATCGCAACTCAACCTTGGCGATCGCGCTGGGTTTGATTTTTCGTTCGCCCTACTTGGACGGGCGTGGTGGATGTTCACTGACCTGGGTTATTACGCCCATCATGCGATCGCACACTGGACGTTCGCAGCATGGCCAATCGCCCTAGCCGTTAGCGCCGTAGCGATTCGACCTCTGCGACGATTTGCAAGAGTTTTTCTCGCCAAACCCACCGTCGCACTCAGCGTAGCAGTCGCCGTCTCTCTATTGGTGATGCTAGTCGTCGCGAAAGCTCTCTTCTCAGGGAAGTTCGACTACGTGGGATTAGATCGCTACTACCAACCGATCAAACCACTCTATCTCGTCCTCTTCGTTGCACCAATCGTCGCTCGTTGCGGGAAATGGCTGCGGGCCAGTGCTTGGGTAGGATTACTGCTGGCCTGCATGTGGACCGTCGAGCAAGACTGGATCAAGACGTACACGCGATGGAACAAGGCTGATCGAACGACAGCGCCATCGGGGTCATGGTCGAATTGTTTTGAACCGGGCGCAGGCGAGCTATACCGGTGGCTCGCGTCAAATCAAAGTGAAGCACTGATTGTCGCGAGCAATTTTCATGAGTTCATCACCTTTGAAACGAACATCCCCGTCATCCCGACACCGCTCGATCGCAGGACGCTCGAAAAGTGGATCGCACAAATACGAAAATCGAGAAACGTAGACC
>JAJDDZ010000149.1 GCA_029260025.1 Phycisphaerae bacterium
GTATTTTCGATACCCCTACCGCGGCGATAACGTCTCTGGGAAAGTCGAATTTACGGCCGAGGGGGTCTGGATCCGAAAGCTGTGTGCGAAACGCGATGACGGCGGAACCGTCTGCGTGGACGCTTGGCTTGCTGATTCCAAACGTGGGTCGGCTGCGCGGTTTTCGATAAGCGGGGAAAACGTCGCGATCGACGACTCGTTGTTTGACGCGTTAGGACCTCGCTTTCGAAGCATCCAAGAAGACTTCTCGCCCGCCGGTCGTTTCGACTTTACGACTGAGACGAGTCGTGGAGGCGGCTTGCCCGACGACCACAAGTCTTGGAAGACAGAAACACTGGTGACACTGCGCGACGCGACCGCCACGTATCGCCATTTCCCTTACCCGCTGACTAGCATCGACGGAAAGCTTCGGATTGCATCCGGTCGCCTTGAACTGGCCGATGTCATTGGCGAATCTGGCGGCGGAACTGTCACAGTAAATGGATCGGTCGCGTTTGACCAAGAAACGCCGGGTAGTCTCGCGATGCGTATCGTCGGCGATAACATTCCGCTCGACGCAACGCTAGTCAACGCCTTGCCCGCTGACCGTCGTGATAGCATCGAATTACTGCATGCGACGGGCTCTGTTGATGTTGTTTCAGAGATCACGCGCGATTCCGGTGGGCGCGTTTGGCCAAGCTCAACCGTCACTTTGAACGCCCTTTCGATAAGACCGGATTTCTTCGCGGTTCCCATGAATGACATTACCGGCATTGTTACGGTTGACCCAAGCTCTGTAACGTTTGACGGCGTCTCGGGAAAGTACGGAAGCGGCGAACTGTCCCTGACAGGGAAAATCGCCACCGGTGAAGAAATCAACTCGTCGGATGTTGTCGTCCAAGCACACAGGCTGACGATCGATGAGCCGTTCCGCAACAACGCACCGGGTCCCTTGCGAGACGTGCTTTCGCAATGGATCGTCACAGGTCCGATCGATGCGAAGGCACATCTGACCGGCGATGGCGGGGCGATGATGTTCGATTCGACGGCGAGTCTCGCTGGCGCGTCCGTTGAACATAGTATGTTTCCAGTTCCGTTCACGAATGTTGTCGGTGATGTTCGCTTTACAAACGCTGGAAGCTCTTCGACTAACCTGAAAGCGAAATACGCCGGTGCGGATCTTGCGGTCGAGTTCCATGCTGGCGGCGACCGTGAACAGCAGTCCGGGCGAATAAAACTCAATGCGAGCGGGTTGCCTTTGTCGCAGCCCTTTCGTGACGTTCTCTCGCGCGATTTGAAAAAATCGTGGGACGCGATTCAACCTAGTGGGACCGTCGACCTGCGCCTCGATGCGTTGACGTACACGGTCAACGAGCAGGATCAAAAGCAATGGCACGTTGATGGCGAAATTGCGATGCATGATGTCGCGATCCCTGGGGTTCTTGAAATGAAGGCGATTAATGGAACGGTCACGTTCTCCGGCAATCCGATCGACGCACGCGGCGGCACGGTTCTTTCCGGGGGGATCGACCTTTCGCGGGGCGAAGTGCTCGACAAATCCGTTACCTTGGCGAGTGCGACATGGGAATACGCTCGGACGAAAGACGGGAACGGACGATTGGGATTCTCACCAATCGATGCTGTCGTTTATGACGGGCGACTTACGGGTGAGGCTGAGGTTCTGTTCGACACGGATGCGGCGACGTACAACATTTCCACATTGATCCACTCGATGCGCGTCGCTCCTTTCTTGGCTACCACTGATGTAGGCGAGGCGTCCACGAAGACCACGACTCAAGGTGTTGATGGGCATGCGAATGTCCAGCTTCGACTTTCGGGGATGCTGGGGACGACGGCAACGCGTCGTGGCGGGGGTAGCTTCGAGATTGTTGATGGTCGTATTTATCAGCTACCGTTTGTGCTAGCAATTCTTAACTCTTTGCAACTGAGTGCTCCCACTGATGGCGCGTTTGACGAAGCTCAGGCGCGGTTCTTTTTGGCTGGGAATACGGTCACTTTTAGCGAGATCGTGCTGCATGGGCCGGTGGTTGCTTTGATTGGAAACGGGACGATGAGGCTACCTGGATATTCGATCGATCTTAATCTGGTGAATATTGCCCCGGATACGTGGGGGCGACTTCCTGTGTTGACGGATATGCTTGAAGGGGCGACACGACAACTTATGAGCCTTCGCGTTACCGGGCCTATACGAGGTCCGAGTGTTCGGGTTCGGCCACTTCCTAACGTGACCGACGAAGTTAAGCAGCTATTTCAGCGCCGATCGAAGACCCGGGCGATGACGACCGGCCCCTGACCCCCCCACCGATTTTACTTACGAAAAGACGGCGACCGACTTTCGTCGATCGCCGTTTTGTTTTTTCTCGTTTCGAGCTCAGCGTTTTAGGCGGCGGCACTTTGGTTTTGGTGCTGTTTTGCGATTTCGACCAAAGCGTCGAAGTCTTCAGGGGCAAAAATGGCTACCTCGCTCATCATCTTGCGATTGACCTCGATGTTTGCCTGTAGCAGGCCGTAAATGAACCGACTGTAACTAATGTCGCGCATGCGACAGGCGGCTGTGAGTCTTGTGATCCAAAGTGCTCGGAAGTCACGCTTACGCCTTCTGCGGTCGCGAAAAGCGTTCGATCCTGCTCGAATGACCGCTTCTTTGACTAAGCGCCATCTTTTGCTTCTTGGTCCGCGATATCCGCGTGCTTCTTTTAGTATGCGAACTTTTTTGCGGTGTCTTGCTGCACCAGATGTTGCTCTTGACATTCTTGTCTACTCCGAAGCGATCCGACATTTTGTCGATAATGGGATGTTCTTGATTAACTAGCCCGCAATCAGTGTGCGAATACGTTTTTGGACACCGCCTTTGAGGTAGGCCGGTTTTCGCATTTTGCGACATTGGTCACCGGTGGTACCGCTCATGAGGTGGCCTGCGCAAGAGCGCTTGAACTTCACCTTGCCTGTGGCCGTAAGTTTAAATCTTTTCTTTGCACCCTTGTGGGTTTTCATTTTTGGCATAACAACACCTCACGGTCCAAACAGCACTTTTCTTGCCGTCCGGTGCAAAAATCGCCCGGACACCAGAGCCACGCATTATAGCTCGGTTTTTTTGGTCAGCAAGGGGTATTCTGTCGGCGTGTTTGATGGTCTGAATTGAGTCTTGATGGGTTTTTTTTGATGCTAATCGTTGATTTTGGGGCTTGAGGAGTACAAATGGGTTTGTTGGCAGGTTTTTTCTCTTGAGGGTGGCTGAGAGATCTGCTGAAACATCCAGCCGTCGAGACTTTGAAAAACCCCAACGTCCAAACCGGAAGTCGGAACTGGGGTCCTGGTGTTGGCGTTCATCTGTTCTGTTCCGTTCATGCGGTCGTTGCGCTGTCCTTGCTCGTCCGATGGTCCGAACAGAGTCTGGAAGTTTTCATGATGGCTGTGGTATGTTGTTTGGATGATGACTTCCACTCTTTTCGACTGTGCTGATCCAGAACTGGTGACGACTTCAAGTGGTGAGGAGGTGGTGCGGGTGAAGAACGAGGTCCGTTACGCGCTCTTTTGCACCGGTTGCAAACCGGTGCCACAC
>JAJDDZ010000150.1 GCA_029260025.1 Phycisphaerae bacterium
TCCCCTCCTGCTCGATCGGATTCTGCGTCGCCAAAAGGAAAAACGGAAGTGACAGATCATGACGCTCCCCTCCAGCAGTAACATGACGTTCCTGCATTGCCTCAAGAAGAGCTGCCTGCGTCTTAGGCGGAGTACGGTTAATCTCGTCCGCAAGGATCACGTTCGCAAAAATAGGCCCTTTAAGGAACTTGAACTCACGCGTCCCCGTCGCCCGATCTTCCTGGATTACTTCCGTACCCGTAATGTCAGATGGCATAAGGTCCGGCGTAAACTGAATCCGATTGAACGAAAGGTTTAGACACCGCGCAAGCGTTGAAATCATCAACGTCTTAGCAAGTCCAGGAACCCCTTCGATCATACAGTGTCCGCCGGCAAAAAGCGCGATCAGCATCTGATCCAAGACTTCGCTCTGACCGACGATCACCTTACCCAGCTCCGCCCGAATACGCTTATGGGCATCGCCAAGTTGCTTCAGCGTTTCAAGGTCGGCGCCGCCACCCGCCGGCCTATTCGTTTCAAGATTATCACTCATCGTTAACTCCAAAACTCGTTCTCTCGCACAACGTAGCTTCCCTCTTCATCATTCGAAAACCGACCGCCGTCATCGCTGCATAATCGGAAGCTGCCCAAGCGGTAGCTGCAAAATCGTCAACGCAACCGACGTACGATAAATATCTCCAACGCCCCCGCTCCAAGCACCGGTCGCACTCTGCCCACCTAGAAGATAGTCCCGGCGAACAGGAAAGTACTCATCCCAGTAAGGGTCAGAAGATATATAAAGCGCCTGCGCCCAATAAAAACTCCCGTAAAAATCATGCCCACCCCCGCCACCAGCACTCAGATTAGTCTTGCAATAAGCAACAGCTTTCCGAGCAAGGGGATTTTCATATTCTCCTGCATTAAACCAACAAGCAACCGCGGCCGCCGTAATCGGAGCACGCGAACCCCCTTGCCTTTGACGAAGAGAATACCGAATCCCGCCATCGCTATTCTGCGAAGCAGCCAAGTAAGCCATCGCGTCATCGATTAGATCTTTCGGAACCGCAATTCCAACGTTGCGACAAGACCGAACCGCCTGAACCTGTGTTATCGTAACCGACCCCTCATCACCGCCTGAATCAGGTCGATAAATCCAACCGCCCGCCGGACTCTGTGCCCGCTGAATAAGTGCAACACCGTTCCGCAAGACGCGATGAATCTGACGAGCACGATCCGCATCTTCCGTCATCCCATAAAGTTGACTCAAAAAGAGCATCGCAAAACCGTGCCCATACATCGGACGAGATTCTTCTTCTCCACCCGTAATCAAACCAGACGGCTGAATCGAGTTAAGAAGAAAATTCACACAACGATCGACCTGCGGCGCGTATCGCCCTTGTGTTGTCGTATTCCCATCCATCAAGAGCGCCAAACCAGCAAGCGAAGTCATCGCAACCGGATACCGACCTTGCCCCCCCGTGTTAGACCAAGAACCGCGACGTTCTTGCTGACGCGCCAGATAGGCAAGACCCCGATCGATCGCGTTTTTCGCTTCCGGCGTAATATCCTTCGCCCCGAGCTTCAAGCCCCGCGTCCCTGTCGGCTCTGTCACCTGACCAAGTCCGACAGAGGCAAGAAAAACACTGAAAACAAGCGCAACCAAGCAAACCGACTTTCCAACGCCAGCGAAACTCGACACGCAACCTGGAGGTACGTTTTTCATCCTCGTCCTAGTCAGTTTCATCAAAGTCCCCCTTCGCCGGCGGGTTGATTTTGCAATATACGAAACGCGCGAATGTCACTGTTCGTCCCCAGTATGGCGAACGAACCGTGAATCGCCAGGTCAAACTCGACCCGATTACCAGAAAGACCCCCACGCACTGGAACCTTCTCACCAACCGGCGCACCGGTCCGAGGGTCGAGAAACGCCAGCGAAGTCTGTGAACGACGCTGCTGTTGCTTCCCTTGCACGATCTTTGTTTCTTGAAACTGCACGAACGCCGGAAGCACGCCATCCACGATCTTCAAACGCTCCGAAACACCGGGCAATGACTGAACATCATCGCGAAACCAAAGCTGATCACCAGTTGCAATATCAAAAGCGACAAGCGTCGGAACCCGCGGACTACCCCGTAACGTCTCCACCGCGAGCACAAGAGAACCATCAAAGTAAGCGCCGCCGACACTCGCCCGACCCTGCGGAACATCGTAAGAAAGCAGGACCTCACCAGTCCTCACTTCGATCACTTTCATCTCCCCCCCAAGCATCCCAACACCCAGGTGCCCAGCAGCAACTTCAAAAAGCTGCCCAACCGGCTTTGAAAGCGCGATCCGCCAAAGGTCCTTCCCGCTAGCTAGATCTATCCCAATCAGGGCTCTCGTCGATCCGTCAGAAACCGGACCGCATAGAACATCACCAGTCGCCACAAGCGAAACAAGCTCAGCCTCGGGGTTCGGTTGATCAAATTGAACCTGACGAAGTAGACCACCGTCAACTCGATCGAAAACATGCGCGCGGGCCATCGCCGCATCAAACGTCACCAGGCGATCCCCAACCATCAGGACACGGCGAACGGCCTCACCCCGCAGGTCGCGCTCCCATACAGTAGACCCGTCGCGCGTACGGAGCAGCGACAAGTACCCATCGCGAGGAAGCGCAGCCACATAACCATCCCCCCCAGCCATCGCCCCATCACGATACGGAGCAATCTGTCCATTGAGACGAACGTCATAGCGCCGCGCCCAGAGTCGCCGTCCAGTAATCATCCCGACCCCAAAAAGAGCATCACCGGCGTTCACCACCAACGTCTGCCCGTCAAGAATCGCATTCCGGGGATTCGATCCAACGTAAGAACTTCTCCCAACAGGTTGCGCGTCACCAGCACGCCCAGGAAGCGCCAATTCCGCCTTCCAAAGCACCCCACCCCGAGCAGCATCCGTACACTCGAGCGTCTCGTCGCCCCCAAAAAGCACAACACGATCCCCAAGCGCAGCCCCGCCCGAAGGCCTCATGCGAACGATCCGAGGTTGTGAACCTGACTGAAGGTTTCGAGACCATGCACTCTCACCAGTCAGTTTCATCTGATGCCGAGCATCGAACGAAAACCCATCCCGCCCAGAACCATAACTCTCAAGTACGGAGGTCGGTATAGAAGACCGCATCTTCCCCGCCCACTCTCCAACCAGCTCTCGAGACGACCGATCAGCACCGTCACCACGATAAAATTCCGCCGGAATCGGCATAGAACCAAACCGACGATCCAACTCCGAAAGACAAGGCACCAGCAGCTCAGGAACGTTTTCCATCGACGCCCCGTAAAGACTACAAAGCCGCAGTCGCGCAGAAATCGATTCTTCAACCCCCCCCGAAAGACCTATCGCCTCACCCAGGTATTGCTCACCCCGCTCGTACTTTCTCCGCCCGATTGCATCATCAGCAAGTCCAAGCAAGCAACGCTGCCCCACGACCCCTTCATCCCAGAGATCAACAATACGTTGCAACTCTCGAACATGTTGAATCCCCCCCTGATTCCCAAGTTTCGCTGCAGCAGCGTCGACCAGCGTAAGCGCTTCAGACTCAATCGTCGCAAGCTCCGAAGGCGCCATCGTTTCCCGGATTGCCTTCAAGTGAGTCGCCAGCTCACGACGCATCGATAGTCGAACAAGCCCAGACCCCAAAACCTCGTCATCCGCCTCCGCCCTCAGTCCAAACTCAAACAGCGACCGATACGACGCGACTGGGTCACCGGATTTCGCAAGCAGCGTCGCAAGTTTCTCCCGACACCTCAACTGATCCCGACGTGATAGTGGACCGTCACAAACATCGCCCAGCTGCCCCAAAATCTCCCCAACATTGGATGACGATTCATCAGCAACCACAAACAAGGATTCCAGACGTATACGAGTAAGCGATCGCGAATAATCTTCGCCCCCGGCAAGAGAAGATCCCAACAAAGATGCCCTAGATGCAATCGCATCAGCTCCCCTAGCGTCACCACGAAGAAGCGTCGCCCAAGCAAGCTGCGCGAAAGAACGAACATCCCCACCATCCTCCGCCACCGCACGCGACGAAATGTCAAAAACTTGATCGACATCGGGATAGCGGCGAACAGACGAGGGATCAAAGCTAAAAAGCGAAGGACCAACCCGCTCAAGATGTCCAAGCGGAAACATCGCTTCGGGCAGATCGAGCTTTTCGATCGGCGTTCCCGTCGCCGAATCAAACTCAACAAGTCCGTCAGCTACGGGAATCTTCAGCGTCCCCCCGATACGAACCCCCAAACCCGTAGCCACAGAACCAACTTCGCGATCCCACAAGATCTCCCCATCTCCAACCCTGATCGCAAATATCTTCCGTCCCCCAACCCAAATGAGATCAGACGCGGCGTCAATAATATAAGAACCACCATCCACCTCAGTAAACCAACGCAATCTCCCAGTCGAAGTCGAAAAAGCAGTCAACTCGCCATGGTCAGAGGGCGCAACAACCACAGTATCACCAAGAACAACAGGCGCTTGCGCAATCCAACTCGAACTCATACTCGCGTCTTTGGCATCTTCCGAAGACTTGTAACGACTAGCCCAGCGCATGGTATGATTGCGAGAGTCAACCGCAAAAAGAACACCAACACCAGACGGAACATACACAATCCCATCACCGTAGCTCGGCGGACTAAGCAATCCACCAGTTCGACGCGCGTCATTAACAGAACCGAGAAGAATATTGGAAACCAGAGCGCCATCACCCGCACGCAAGACTGCTACAAAAAAATCCGCCCGACTGTAGTAGGGAACCCAAAATTCATCCCCCACCGCGATAGGCGTAGAACTAAATCGAACATCCCCCAAAGCATCCAGGGC
>JAJDDZ010000016.1 GCA_029260025.1 Phycisphaerae bacterium
TCTGGGATACGTCTTGCGGGTTACGCAGACGGGTCTTCTTCAGAGCTATGGATTAACGATGGTTGCTGGTGCAGCCATTATCACCGCCCTTGTACTTTGGAATTAGTTCGTTGGCGGGTCTTGACCGACGAGTTGGAAATAACGTTTAATGGGTGTCCTAACACTTCTTATCATTCTGCCGATCGCTGGCGTCGTTTTATTGCTTATTCCGCCGTATGGTAATCCGGCGGGCGTGAAGCGCGTGGCCCTGCTGACCTCGGTCATCACAGCCGGGATCGCGGTGTGGGCGCTCGTTCAGTTCTACCAGCAAGAACCGGGGCGCGTTCGTGACGATCTTTCGTATGTGCTTGAGGAAGACCACTCGTGGCTGAGCTCTGAGACGTTCACGACAAGACTGCTAAACGGAACTCTTGGCGAGATTCCGGCCATTGATATTCGCTACCACGTGGGCGTTGACGGAATCAGCATCTGGATGATCGCGTTGAGCGCGTTTCTAATGCCCCTTGCAATCTGGGGAAGTTTCAGCGCCGTCCGAGAACGACTTCGCGAGTACTATTGTTTGCTCCTGTTATTGCAGGCGGGGTTGATGGGCGTGTTCTGCGCAATGGACCTGTTGCTTTTTTACGTCTGCTTCGAGTTTACCCTCATCCCGCTCTATTTCCTGATCGGAATCTGGGGCGGACCAGATCGGCGCCGCGCGGCCAATAAGTTCTTCATCTACACCCTTGCTGGCAGTGTTCTTACTTTCGCCGGCTTGATTTTTCTTGCGTTTTTCAGTTATGACCAGCTGGGTCATTTGACTCTTGATATTGAAGAGCTGACCCAGTTGGGACAAACCGGGATTCTCGGATTTGATCATCAGTGGTGGCTATTTCTGGCATTCGCTGCGGGTTTCGCCATAAAGGTGCCCCTGTTTCCGTTTCATACTTGGTTGCCACTTGCCCACACGGAGGCGCCGACTGCGGGCAGCGTCATTCTCGCAGGCGTCCTGCTCAAGCTCGGGACCTACGGGTTTTGTCGTTTGAGCATCCCGATGTTTCCGGATGCTACTTTTTTCTTCGCTCCCGCGATCGCGACTTTGGCGATCATCGGAATTATCTACGCTGCCCTTGCCGCTTGGGTGCAGACCGACGTGAAGAAACTCGTTGCGTATTCGTCGGTGTCCCACCTTGGTTTTTGCATGTTAGGGCTCTTTAGTTTGAAAGTGGCTGGCGTTTCCGGGGGCGTGATCTATATGATCAACCACGGACTCTCAACGGCCGCCCTCTTCTTGGTTATTGGGTGCATGTACGAGCGCTATCATACAAGGGACATCCGCAAGATCGGCGGACTCGCCAAACAGATGCCGATCATGGCTTTTTTCCTTGTCTTTTTCACGTTGTGTAGTATTGGGTTGCCCGGACTTAACGGGTTTGTTGGTGAGTTCCTGGTTCTGCTTGGCACTGCGACATCATCGACGATGAAAGACGGATTGAGTAGCGGGCCGCTTGGATTTAGCTATGTCATTCCTGCAGCGCTTGGGATTATACTCGGCGCGGTCTACATGCTCTGGATGTGTCGTTGCGTGCTTTTTGGTCCACTGAATGAACCGCCGAATACGCCAGACACTTCGGCTGGCTTGACCAAAGATCTTACTCGCCGAGAGATTGGAATCTTGACACCCATTGCCATCGCGTGCGTGGTCCTTGGGGTTTATCCAAAGCCGATGCTCGACACATTTGAAGTCGCGACGCGCGACCACGTTCTTCGTACTCCCTACATTTCAGATCAACCCGACGAATCGTCAGAGGAGCTGGGGCTAATCATCCCTGGGGATCAAGCATCAGTCGCAGATGCCTTTTTTGCCAAGCAGTTCGGAGGTGACTCGCAATGAATCTTAGCGAACTCGCCTTTGCCCTTTCGCCGGAACTCGTCCTTCTTGCCGGCGCTTGCATTGTACTGATGGTTGGCGTCTCTGGCGGAGCGAACGATCGCCTCGCTGTTCCAACAGCATTTCTCGTTGCTCTTGGCGCATTAGCGCTCGCCGTCTTCGCCGACCCGGATCAGATCGGCACGGTCAGCGGTCGTGAGATTCTCCCGGGATTGTGGCTTAACTCTGTTACCCTTTTGGTGAGATTGACCGCCCTGTCGTTCGGGGCAGTCGCTATCCTTGTCAGCTGGAATCAACCAGTCGCACGCGAGCGCGGCGAGTACATGGCGATGATTCTTTTCTCGCTGCTGGGCCTGCTTCTAACAGCTTCCGCGAACGACTGGGTTGTCTTGTTTTTCGCGATCGAGCTGGTCAGCATCCCCACATACATCATGATCGCCTTGAGTCGCACCGACGCTCGGGCCTCCGAGAGTGCGGTCAAGTACTTCTTCCTCGGCGCACTGTCGGCGGCGATCCTCGCTTACGGACTGAGTTTCTTGTATGGCGCAACCGGAACGACAACGATCACGTTGTTCCTTGTCTCAGAAACGGAGACAAGTATGCGGTTCGCCTCTGGACTACCGACGACTGCCATGATCGGGATCGTGCTTGTCTTTGCGGGTTTAGCTTTCAAGATCGCAGCCGTCCCGTTTCACGCCTACGTCGCGGACGTTTATGAGGGCGCAGCCTCACCCGTTACTGGTTTCCTGGGGTTCGTGCCAAAGTTTGCGGGGTTCCTCGCACTGATCAAAGTCTTCATGTCGATTGGGTGGGAGCTTCCTACGAGTCTTTTCTGGATGCTCTGGATCGTGGCAGCCGCGACTGTCACCACCGGAAACGTCTTGGGATTACTACAGAGAAGCGTCAAACGAACGCTCGCGTATAGCAGCATCGCGCATACAGGTTACCTCCTCGTTGCACTCCTCGTTGGACCGCTTGCTGGAAACGCCGGATTCATGCCCCGCGGGACAGACGCGATTTTGTTTTACATCGCGATTTACGGATTCATGAATCTCGGCGCTTTTGCCGCCCTAACCGCGCTGCAAACCGATGGACGCGATGCGGAAACGTTTGAGGACATCTCAGGAGCTGCACGTCGCGCGCCCGGGGTTTGCCTTGGACTTGCTGTGTGCGTTTTTAGTTTGATGGGATTTCCTCCGACGGCTGGTTTCCTTGGAAAGCTCTTTGTACTCGGCGGCGCGTTTTCGCTTAGGCCTGGCGATGCAATGCATGGTCCAATGGTGACGCTGGCGATCATTGCGGTCATCAACTCGGCAATCGCGGCGGCTTACTACCTTCGCATCGTGGCAGCGGTCTATTTCGGCACGCCAACGACAAAGCTCTCACCTGACGGCGGTAATGGTCCAAAGTGGGCACTGGCGGGGTGCGCGTTGCCCATGCTTCTAATCTTTGTCTTCCCAGCGGAGATAACCAAATTCAGCAAACGCAGCGCCGCGGTTGTTCATTCTATCACGCTCGATGCGAAAAAGACGCTCAGCAGATCATCCTACAAACCGAATTCGTCAGATAAGTCTGTTAGGCTAACGGCTGACCATGTCGATCACATTGACCCTTGATCAAGTTCGCCGCGTCGACCGAATTGCCGTGACCGAGTACGGGATGACGGGACTGGTCTTGATGGAAAACGCAGGTCGGGGAGCTGCCGAGATTGCCGATCATCTGTGCGGGCCTACCGCTTCCGCCCTCATTGTCTGCGGTACGGGAAACAACGGCGGTGACGGGTTTGTAGTCGCCCGCCATCTTCATAATCGCCGGTGGAACGTTCGCCTGGCGGTTACGGGGCTGACTCAGAAGCTAACACCAGATGCGAGAGCCAATGCCAACATTACAAATCGAATGGGTCTTGCGACAACGATCGTTGACACAGACCTAACGATTGGGCTTCTTGCGGACAGCATTCAGAAAGACGATGTCATTATTGACGCCCTCTTGGGAACTGGGTTCTCGGGGACCGTACGCGAACCGACGGCTTCATTGATCGAAATGCTTAACAAATCCTCGAAGCGCGCGATGATAGCGATCGATATTCCTTCCGGACTCGACTGCGATGCGGGAGTCCCCGGAGGGGTCGCAATAAGCGCCAACCACACGATAACATTTGTCGGCCGGAAGGTTGGCTTTGATGCTGCGGGCGCTGACAGTCATCTCGGGGAAATCCACATTGTAGATATCGGATGTCCAAGAGGCGCCATCGACCAAGCAACAGAGAACACCTAAGCGGTTGAGTTCAATCTTGTCCAGAGAGTCGATCCAATTGCAATTCGTGAGTACGAATCTGTTCGACGTGACCTGCCATGACCTGGAACGCCGCCCTAGGCTCGCCAATCACGGAATCATCTTCATTCGTCGATTCCACGAACCCTTCTTGTGCCCTCCGCTCCAACGAGGACGCAAGAACGCCATACGCGACAGCCACAACGCGAGCAGTCAACGCCGCGAGACGTGCAAGATCCTTAAGTTCTTGATGCTGAGGCTGTCCCATAGTCATTGATTCTAACCGACCCCGACAGCAACACGCACTTGCTTTCGACGCGTTCCAAGTTGCAACGCAACCCCCACAGAGTACCCTTGTATTATCAGGCAGAAAGAATCTTACCGTGTGATAGCCGAAAAAAACGCGAGCTGAAACCCTATATGATGCCCAGAGAAACCCGCAACATGCCGCAAGATCACACGCGCACGAGATGGTTGATGTCGCAGAGTTGGCACTCCTGGTGTCATTGCCCTATGCGATCGAACTGCTCGCGGCTGACGACTTTCACGACGACTGTATTCCTCTTGTTTTCGTTGACAGCAGACGCACAAGAAACCAAGGAAACAGAATCGCCCACAGCAGCAGAACTTCGCGCGATCGCCGGTGATGAATTTCAAATTCGTAAGACCGAGCATTTTATCATCGCCCATAACTGTTCATATGATGTCTTGCGGCCATACGTTGGAAGACTGGAGGGAACTTACGACGCGGTCCTCCGTTTCGCTAGCAGCCTCGGTATGACGCCCAGCGAGTCACCGGTCGACCTTCCGATTATCTTCTACGATGATTTCGATGGCTTTGCTGCCTACGCGCGACAAATGGGTATGAATCCCGACGACGTTGCGGGCTTCTACCACACAGGGAGCAAAATTGCAGCGTTCCTAAATACGGCCAACGCTCCAAATTTAAGGCCCATCAACGACGAGATTGCCCGTGCTGAGAGATCCCTTCGCAACATGACGCAACGGGGTGGAGCAACTACCGGGAGACGCGTGGGCTCACTGCAGGCGAATATCTCTGATTGGCGCTGGCAGCGAGATCGTATCGCAGAACAATACAACCGATTCGTCCTTCAACATGAAGCAGCCCACCAAGTTCTTTTTGTGGCGGGCGTACATGCACGCTCCGCCACGAATCCACAGTGGCTAATCGAGGGACTTGCGTCTCAGTTCGAAGTCCCCCAAACTCAGCCGCACGGAAAACTCACCGGTATCAATCACGAACGACTCGGAGACTTGCGGGATGCACTTGGCATTCCCCCCGGGCGAACCGGGGCGGGGAAGATACCACCGCCGTTCAACACAGAGAAACTTCTGCCACTACCGATACTGATCTCAGACAGGGACTCGTTCGTTCGCGCAAGCATTGATCTTACAACGCTTTACGCACAGTCCTGGGCGTTGGCCCTCTATCTC
>JAJDDZ010000151.1 GCA_029260025.1 Phycisphaerae bacterium
TTCAAGAACAGACTCAATCTCACGCGGAAAAACGTTCTCCCCCCCGATGATCAACATCTCTTTCGCTCGACCAGTGATCGAAATGAATCCATCAGAATCGACATTTCCGATATCACCCGTGCGAAACCAACCGTCATCACCCAGCACGCTCTTGGTCTCATCAACTCTCTTGAAATACCCCTTCATGACCCCCGGCGATCGCACCAGGATTTCGCCATCACATCCAATGGCCACAGATTCATCGTTCGCATCAACGATCCGAAATTCGACGTTGCGAATCGACTTACCTGATGTATGAACTTTGTAAGCCTCGCGGGTCCCCACTGAAAGCACCGGCGAAGTCTCACTAAGTCCGTACCCCTGCCGAAGCGTAAGACCAAACCGTTCCTCAAACCCGATCCGAACGCTATCAGACAACGGCTCACCACCGGTTATTGCAAGATAAATCGAATCAAACGTATCCGCCTTCGCCGACTTGCTCCTTAAAATCGCCGCGTACATACTCGGGATGGCCATGATGATCGAAATTTGGTGTTCCTTGACCGCACGCAGCACAGCTAGCGGATTGAATCGCGGAATCGCAAACACAGTCGCACCAAGAAACACCGGAAGAAGCACGTTTGCCGTCAGCCCGAAAATATGAAACGGCGGGAGTATGTTCAGAAATGTCTGCTTGGGATCAATCTTCAGCGTCGCGATCGTATCCTCACAGTTACTCCGAAGATTCTCGTACGTCAGCTCCACACCCTTCGGATCGCCCGACGTACCCGACGTATAAAGCAGTACAGCCGTCGTATCTTTCTCAACGACCGGCGCCCGCGGCAAACCTCGGAACATCCCCCACGCCATCTTGCGCTTCAGATGAAGGTCTTCCAGATAGACTATCCTCACGCCAAGTTCGGCCGCCAGTTTCTCGAAAGGGCGAACCGTGACCACCGCATCAATCTCAGAATCCTTGACAATCCGCGACAACTCATCTGGCTGCAACAAGAAATTCAGCGGCACAACAGTCTTCGACGCCCATAGCGCCCCAAACAGAGTCGCTGGAAACGCCGTAGAGGCGGGTAGCATGATTCCGACGCTCGAAGCATCCGTAGACTTACCGATACAGTCACGCAAGACGCGAGCAAGGCGAGCAAGCTGACGGTACGTCAGAGATTTCGCCCCGTCCGTCACCGCGCAAACATCCCCCTTGGTCTCCGCTGCTTCCAATAATGCATCAACGAGCATTCTTTACGACTTCCACTAGAACGGGTCCATTCCAAGCAACGCGCGGAAGCCTAGACCCGGAGGCCGGCATTGTAAAGGAACACGACTTTCCAACTTTCCGATAACGTCGCACACACTCTGCGATGGCTGCGTATTACCAAGCACCACACCCGTCACGTCGATACACCCTTCGTCCCGTCTCCGGTCGGGATTCCGTTTAGGTCTTGGAAGGAAAGTGACAACGATGGCAGAAGCTCTACAAAATAGAAAAGAAACCAGCGAGGGCATCCAAGCACAATTAGCGGACCTCATCGTCCGAAAATGTAGCGCCGACGACGCAACCCGTCGAGGCTTGTGCATGCTAAACGCACTGAAATTCGATGACGCGATCGCTTCGTTCAACCAAGCTCGCAGTCTCGCAGCAAGCGAAGAACAGCTCAACACCCTGCTTGCCGCCGCAAGCATAGGAAACGGCGACTTCACCTCGGCAGCCACTCAGTTTAAAGCAGCAGGCGACGGTGGTACCAACCCCCAAGTCAGCGAAATTCGCGCCGCCCACGCCCAATGGTCAGCCGATTGCCCGGACGAAGCAGTCATGACACTGCGTCGAGCAATCCAGGTCAACCCGGAGAATGCCGAACTTCACTTTCAACTAGGAACCTTTCTCGCATCCAACGATCAGCTTGAAGAGGCAGAGTTACGACTAACCCAGGCACTCAGCATTGACCGAAATCACGTAGATGCCCACGTTAGCTTGGCACTAACCTGCGGCGTCCGACTAGATCCAAAACAAGCGTTTAATCTCCTTCGCCACGCTCAGTCATTGCGCCCCGACGACGCCCGCATCGCCACACTGTTAACCCATTCAGTTCGGGCAGCAGCCCAGCAAGGATACGCGGTCACGGTAAGCGCAACCGTCCAAGGAACCAGTCACGCCCTACCCAACGCATGGATCGAACAAATCGCCACGATCGTCCAACGCGACCCAGAATTCATCGACGCCTTCCTCTCGCTTCCACAAGAAAGCGTAAACGTCTGCGTCTACGAGAACCTGCTTCGCACCTTGGAGCAAGCGCTACAACATCTGCCGGAGCACGCCGAGCTACACTATCATTGCGGACGCGTTCTAGACCGTCTCGACCGCCCGTTCGAGGCGATCAAGCAAAACGAGCGTGCCATAGACCTCGACCCGACTTGCATAAGAGCTTTCATCGAGCTAGGAAAACTGTATCAAAAAACCAATCGCAAGGCCGACGCTACGAGTCGCCTTGAAGAGGCTGTCCGCGCAGGCGCCGACTACGCTGACGTCCATTTTCTATTAGGCAATCTCTATCGCGATCAAGGGCGAATCCTCAAGGCAAAAAAAGCCTACCGAAGCGCCATCGCCCTCAATAAGCGATACGAGAAAGCAAAGCAAGCACTTTCGGCGCTCCCAGGTTAGCGAATTATTTTCTTATGTCTTATCTACTTGAAATTTTAGGGCGGGGGCTACTCGTCGAGTTGCGCGCAGCCTTCCGCGACGTCATTCGAGGCGGCAAACAGGACAACATTTCTGAAGCACGCGCTCGCGCCGAAAAATCTCCTGACGACGCAAACGCCCTATCCGAATACGCAATAGCACTCATGGATTGCCGAGAGCTCCAACGCGCTCGAACGGTATTCGAGGACGCGATCGCCGTCGCCCCAACCAACAGTCGCGCCCGCATTGGCCTGGCATGCGCCCTCGACTCACTAGGTTTCACCGAAGAAGCGATCGAACAACTCTACGCCAGCCAAGACGTTCAAGACAATTTGGACGAATATCCCAACAACGCCCCCACCCTCTTCGCCATTGCCTACTGCCAAGAACGCCTTGGAGACGCCGACGGTGCGCTCATAGGTTATGCCCAGGCCCTCGAACTCGTCCCCGGCCTAAGAAATGCCCGAGAACGAATAGCCGCAATCCACTTTCGCGCAGGCGACATCGCAAGCGCCACCGAGTGCTACGAAAACATCTGCGCTATGGACCCCGGGGACCTCGACACAATGATGACCCTCGCCAATCTCTACCTGCACAGCGGAAACTACCAAGCAGCCACCCGCCAATACGAAAACGCCATCACCATCGATCCGGATAACTGGACCGCCACGGATCAATTCGTAGAAGCGTGCATACAGAGCGGCCGAATCGACGACGCTATCAGAGAGCTGCAGCGCCGAATCGACCAACACCAAGAAGCCGCCGATCAACACCTCCAACTCGGCGACCTTTATCACAAAGTTGGTCGCCTCCGCGACGCAGAACGAGAATACGAACGAGCCATCGAAATAAACCCGGAATATCTCGAAGCTACCATCAAGTCAGGAACCGCCCGCCTAAGACGCGGTGAATTCTCCAGCGCAGCCATCGCATTCGCCAGCGCTATCGAGATTAACGACCGCATCACTACCGCGTACGTCGGACTGGGCGTCGCCAACAGCGCGCTTGGCGGAGTAGCACAAGCAGAAGAATGTTTCGATATGGCAGCCGGCATCGACGGCAACAGCACCCTTCTGTTCAGCGAAATCGCCCGAATGGAACTAAAAGCATCGGCCGGGGCCCAGAGCAACAAGTACCTCGACCCGAAAAAAATTGCTGCGCACCCACTAGCCCCCATCAACGAAAGTGTCGCAACCCTCATTGACCGCCAGATCGAATCGCTCAATACAACGATCGATCAAACCCCAGGCCACGCAGATCGACACTATAGACTAGGCGTCCTACTCGAAAACAAAGGCGACCTCGATTTAGCTCTCGATGCCTACCAAACCGCCGCAAGCATAAACCCCCAATATCTCAAAGCCCAGACCAAGCGCTCCCTAACCCTGCATCGACTCGGAAGATTCCAAGAGGCGACTGTCGTTGCGAAATGCGCTCTCAACATTGACCCCGAATCAGTCGAACTTCACTATCATCTAGGACTACTTTTCGCCGATCAGCGACGATTCAGTTCAGCCCTCGATCATTTTGCGATCGCCGCAGAGAAGGAACCAACGAACGTCGACTACATAGGGCATCTCGCGCTTGCACTTCAACAAATGGGTCTACTCGATCGAGCGACGGAGACCGTCAACCTTCTAGGCGACGTCGAAAGGAACCACTCCCCGGCGCACGAATCCCAAGACGCCCCCTTTGATCCATAACGATCCAGTGCCTGGCAACGGCTTCCAGTCAATCATAACCCCGGCAATTACCCGCTTACAGCGTCAAAGTGATCGGCTCCGTCTCGCAAAGACCCTTCAATCGCTCAGCTGAGACGCCAGTACCCCATCCGTCCCCACGAACGCGCGGCGGCCTCCCACTAAACCCAAACCGCAAAGGCTTATCAAAGACATCCGCACCAATCAGAAAAGAACCAAAGCACCCCTCCGCCCAACGCACCTCCGGGCAAACCGAAAGCAGCCCCAGTTGCGCCGCCGAAAGTATACTCGTTTCACCCACCATACACCCAACCTGCACCGTCACGTTGTTTCGATGGGCAAAAGACGCAAGTCGAAGCGCTGGCAACATCCCCCCGCACTTACTAATCCGAATATTAAAAGCCTCTGCCACCCCAATCTCCGATAGGCGCTCCGCGTCCCCCATCGTCACCAGCGATTCGTCATGCATTAGAAGCGGCATCGATTCGCCGCACGCGTCGCGCATCGCCGACTTCAACCGGGGCAGCGAACTATTGGCAGCCTTTGACAGCGGCTGCTCGATCGAAGCGATCGGAAGACCAGCCGTCTCACGAACCCAGCCCTCCGCCTCATCAATAGACCACCCACCGTTCGCATCCACGCGAAGCGACGCTTTCCCCGATCCGATCGGTTTTCTAAGGTATTCAAGAGCAGAGCGCAAGAACGCAACGTCACCCGCGAACCCAACTTTCAATTTGAAATCTCGAAGACCACCCCAGTACATCAACCGCAGCATCTTCCGCATGTTCACAACAGAAGAGGTAGCGAGAACCCCGCTGAATCGAATCGCAGGAAGACTACCCGGCGTTCCGAGTTTTTGAAGATCCAAGAAACGCACGACCGCTTCCATGCCCCGGCCAAACGTCTGCATCGACGCATCGAGAAGCGCAAGCTCAACCGCAGCCCGCGCAGCAGGCACAGGCGTATCGTTCTCACCAACCCAAGGAAGCGATTCAAGCGAGTCCAATGCTTCCCCGAACGTCTCTGGATGAAACGACATCAAACTTGGAAGAAACGTCGACTGAACACCCGCCACCACCGACTCAATACTCTCGCCCGTCACATAGGGGCGAGGCAGCGTCTCACCATACCCCACAACCCCGTTCTGCAACTCAACAGCGACAACAACAGGATCACCCACCGCCCGCGCAGAAGCAGCGTGCTCAACCTGATGGCGCAGTGGAATGGTTAACGGAAAGAGACTGATGCGACGTACAACGGGCGCGGTCACGGCTTAGACGTGTCGCCCCCGGTAGGAGCAGCCGTAACCGTCTCGGAAGCGGTCGGAGTTGCGGTCGCCTTCTTCGAAAGCGGCGAGTGTCGAACGCTGTTCATCACACCAGAGAACAAAACGATGATTACTCCCAGCCAGACGATCAT
>JAJDDZ010000152.1 GCA_029260025.1 Phycisphaerae bacterium
GCCCGAGTTAAGGACCGTCATGACGATTTCCAGCGCCGGTTTGCCATTGAGCTTCGGGTTTTCGTGCTCGATCGGACCAACCGGAATCCCCCGGCCATTGTCCACGACCGTGCAGCTTCCGTCGGCGTTCAGTCGAACCAAAACCTCCGTACAAAAGCCCTCGAGCGCTTCGTCGACGGCGTTGTCGATGACTTCATACGCCAGGTGATGCAATCCGGTAGAACCCACCCCGCCGATATACATGCCCGGGTTCTTGCGAACAGCTTCTAACCCCTCAAGCACCATAATGCTTGATTCGTCGTAGATCTTTGGTGTCGTTGTCGTAGTGTCTGCCATAAACTTTCTGCCCACACGCCTTCGCCGCTAATCGATTCGGTATCCTCGAGTTCCGTAGGCAAAGGCTATTCGTTTGATTTTTAACTTCGCTGGCATCGCCGCGATCAGTCTTCCAGCCCATTTCCGTGACAGGCTCGACGTTGCATTCACTTGCAAAACGCCAATTCGAAGCACGCCCTTTTCAATTCCCTCGACCCGGCAAAGTTCGCGAAACTCGTCGTCGACGATCTCGCCGACGCGAGCGACCGCTTCCTCGACCGCGACCGAATCTTCCGCCATCCGCTCGACTAGCCCCGCCATCTGCGACCCGATGGGTCTAACATTGGATTCTCGCTTACGATTCTTCGCAACCCATTCCAATCGAGTTTCATCGCTCATCGCCGCACCAATTCTACTCTCATTGCCTGCGGCGCCGACATTCGACACGTACCGTCCGATCCACTTACGCCGACGTCAAATTGACTGGCATGACAACGTGCAAGAAGTCTTCGCTCTTTTTAATAAGACCCGGACGATTCGCCTCCTTGAACGCAAACGTGATCTTATCCGTATCCGCCACTCGCAAGACATCCATCAAGAACACCGGGTTAAACCCGATCTCTGTCGTCTCGCCCGCGTATTCGATCGGAAGGGAAATCGTGGCCTCACCCTGCTCCGGAGCGCGCGACGCAATAGTCAACTCACCCTTCGCGAAAGAAAGACGAACGCCCTTGGATTCTTCGTTCGTCAGAAGCGCCGCCTGCCTGAGCTTCCCTTGAAATTCACTCGTTTTGAGTTCAACAACGCGATCGCAATCCTGAGGGACCACGTCCTGATACTTTGGGAAATGTCCTTCTATCAAGTTCGAGCTTAGCGTCGATCGACCTACTTTCAGGATGATCCGGTTGCTCGCGATTTGAACGGCCACCGACGAGTTCGCGTCGCCCGGGAGTCGTGCAAAAAGCTGCAATGCCTTGCCCGGTACGATCGCCTGCGAATCACCCTTCGCGCCGCCCTCTTTGAATTTCATCTTGCCGACCGACAGTCGCCGCCCATCGGTCGCTGCCATCGTCAGTTGCTTCGGCGTAACTTCCCACAGAACGCCGTTGATCGCGTAACGCGTGCTCTCCTTCGCGCACGCAAACACCGTCCAGTCGATAAGGCCCGCCAGCGCCTCGTTTGGTATCATGAAGTCCGGATCGCCCTCAAGATCGGGCACGGTCGGAAAATCGGTGGAAGTGTGCGTGTTGATCTTGAAATGGCTGCCTACGCCACGAATGTTCAGGACGTTGTCCTTCACCTCGAACATCAGAATCTCGTCGGGACATTCGCGGACGATCTTCGATAAAGTGTCTGCCGTCACCAGCGTCTCGCCAGGCTCGTCCACTTCGACCTGCGTCACGGCACATCGCAAACCGATCTCGTTGTCTGTGGCTGAGAGAAGTACGACGTCTGAGCGAACTTCCACATGCACACACTTGAGAATCTCTTTTGGGGTGCGACTCGACGCGACGCCGCAAACCGCCCCCAGAGCTTCCGCAAGTTCTTCCCTGTTGAATCGAAGCTTCACGCCAACATCCTTCCTCTCAAGATTAAACAATCCGTTGTCACGATAGTATTAGTATTATTAAGTTATAAAGTTAATAGTAATAATAAGGGCCGTTAGTTCCGTGCGATACAAAAAGACGTTGCGCGCAAACTCCTGCGAACCGAATGCTTGCTGCGATCCCGACAGGGAAACGCCTGTTGGGTCGCTGTGAGAAAACCTGTCGGAAATTTCTCCGTATCGCACAGCCCAAGGGCGCGACGAAAAAACCTGTGCGATTCGGTCGCTTTGGCAACAGCGAATCGAACGGGATTAACACGACTAACTAGAGGCATTTTTCGCCTCCGCCGTGATCTCGTCGAGCATCGTCGCGAGCTCGGCGTCCTCCGAAAGCTTGTCGCGCATCGCCTGCGCCGCCTCAAGAACCTCCACATGTCCGCGCCCGCCAAAAACGACGCCGACCTCCTCCAAACTCAAGCGAGTTACCCGTCGAGAAAGGAAAAGAGCAACCTCGCGAGCAAAAGCCACTCGCCGGGCACGCTTTCGCGACAAGAGGTCCGCCCGATCGACCTCCATCCGGCGACACACCGCATCGATCACTGCCGCGACCGGCACAACGCCGTCGCAACCATCCTCCAACGCGCGCCGTGAAAGCGAAACATCAATTCGAGCGCCCTGCGCCCGGGCCAGCTCGTCAATCTTATCAAATCCGGCGATCAAGTCAGGCGTACTAGCTGAATACCGGTCCGCCAAAAACTCAGCCACTCCTTCGCCAAGCTCCAAACATCGAGCCCGAGCGCGGGAGGCGATAATCGCCAACCGGGTTTCCCGCGATGGCGACTCCAGCGGGGCAATGAGACCCAGCCCAAACCGTGTCGTAATACGCTCGGCAATGTCGCCCAGCTCTCCGGGCGACCGATTGGCCGAAACAACAACCTGCCGCCCAGCCTTATGAATCGTCTCGAAAGTATGAAAAAACTCTTCCTGTGATCGCTCGTTTCCGGCCAGTTCGTGAATGTCGTCGATCGCCAGCAAGTCCGCATCGCGGTAGTGTCCACGAAACCGAGGAAGCTCGTCCTGGTCAAACGCATCGACGTACTCGTCCATAAACGCCCGACAGCGAACGTAAACCACCTGAGCCTCAGGCTGTGATTTTCTTAGGTCTGCACACAGAGCCAGAAGCAAGTGCGTCTTGCCGGTGCCCGCCCCGCCAAAGAGAAAAAGCGGGTTGTAATGCTCGCCAGGTCCGTCAACGACAGCCTCAGCAGCGGCGTATGCTAGGTCGTTGCAGGGCGCCTTCACAAAGGTGTCGAACGTAAACTCTTTTGGGGCAGCATGTTGCGCGGCATCGATCGGAAGAGCCTCGCGAACAGTCTTCCGCTCGCCGCGAAGCGTCACGCCGATCGTAATAAACCGGCCAAGAACAACCTGAGCAACCCCGGCAAACGCCCGCCCGCACTCTCGCTCGAGGTATTCCTTTTCCGGTGGACTTGTCGCCTCGATTGTCAAAACCCCGCCCGAAAGATCCACGAGGCGAAGCTCGCCAAACCATCCGCGGACTAGCTCGGGATGGTCCTGGCGGAACCGCCCAAGTACGTCGCCCCAAACTGTTTTGGTTGCTACAGCCACAAGAAATTGCACCCGCGCGATCAACGCCGCGAACATCATTCAAGACGCCAAACTCAAGGTTCCAGCGTGATGCCGTAACATCTTTATTCATAGAGAGTTACAGCGGTCTCCTCGCCGCCATGTGCGGGGACTACATTCTACGCGAAACAGAACCCTCACGCCAGTGAATTGTTGCAAGAAACAAGTCAACATTTAACCGAAACAATCGCACGCGGAACTCATCTTCGCATCTCACCTAGAGAAGACACCAGCGACACGCCGATCTGAACTTGAACAGCAACAAACCTAGGCTAAGATTGCAGAGTCAGCCTAAATCCCCAGAGTAGCAATGCCATGGAAGGCGAACCAACAATCCAGGACGGAACCCCCAATGATCGAAACCGAGATTGCGATCCAAGACAAGACGACCACTCCATCGCCAGAAGCCCCAGACCGACCCAACCTGCGAGAAACGTCCGTGGCTAGTGCTAGGTCCAAAGCGACCGGAACCGCGACTGGAAAGAAGTCCGCCTTGCGCAAAAAGAAAACGGGCACAGCCACCGCCGAGAGCATGGCCAAGCAGCAGCGCGAAATCTCGATCTCAGAATTCTTCGCAAAAAACCGCCACCTGCTTGGTTTCGACAACAAGCGAAAAGCACTACTGACCACCGTCAAAGAGGCGGTAGATAACAGTCTGGACGCCTGCGAAGAGGCGGGCATCCTCCCAGAGATTCATGTCCGCGTGACCCAGGTCAAAGACGACAGATTCCGAGTCACCATCCGAGACAACGGACCGGGTATCGTCAAAGCCCAGATACCAAACATCTTCGGAAAACTTCTCTATGGGTCCAAGTTTCACCGTCTCAAAATGTCACGCGGACAACAAGGCATCGGAATCAGCGCAGCCGGGATGTACGGACTGATCACAACGGGGAAACCAGTCCACATCATCTCTCGCACTAGCGCCCGCGCAGAAGCCCATGACTACTCCCTGGCAATTGACACCAAGAAAAACAAACCCGACATCATTCGCGACTCGACCATCGAAGTCGATTGGGATCGTGGTACGCAGGTGACGATCGAGCTACAGGCAGCGTACAACAAGGGGCGACAAAGCGTTGACGAATACCTGGAGCTAACCGCCATCGCCAACCCGCACGCGAAGTTCACGTTCCATCCGCCAACTGGCGAAACGATCGAATGTCCGCGCGGGACCGAAGAACTCCCCGAAGAAACAGAGGAGATCAAACCGCATCCCTACGGGATCGAGCTGGGCACCTTCATCAAGATGTGCAAAGAAACAAGCGCCAAGCAACTCGGTAAATTTCTCACCGGAGAATTCTCCAGAGTTTCAAGCGCCGTCGCACAGAAGGTTTGCAAAGACGCCAAGGTAACTCCGCAGACCTATATGGGAAGCGTATCCTCGCAAGTTGCCGAAAAGATTTACAGCGCCTTGCAAGAAACAAAACTAAAAGCCCCATCGACCAACTGCCTCGCACCTATCGGGGCAGAAACAATCCTCACGGGCCTTCTCAAAGAAATCAAGGCAGAGTTCTATACCGCGAGCACCAGACCACCCAGCGTCTATCGCGGTAACCCATTTCAGATCGAAGTCGGTATCGCCTACGGCGGCGAGTTGGGTAGCGACAGACACGACGACGTCGAAGAAGACGCCAACGGCAAGAAAGACAGCGGTCCCGGGCAAGTTCGCGTGATCCGCTTCGCCAACCGCGTCCCGCTTCTCTATCAACAGAGCTCATGCTGCACGTTTAAGTCAGTCGTCGATACGAGCTGGAATAACTACGGCCTCTCCCAATCAAACGGTGCACTTCCAAGAGGTCCGGTCGTGATCCTTATCCACATGGCAAGCGTCTGGGTCCCGTTTATCTCAGAAGGCAAGGAAGCGATTGCCGACTACGACGAGATTCGCAAAGAGGTCAAACTCGCCATCTCCGAGTGTGGCCGACGCTTGGCGACGTTGCTCAGGCGTAAGAAAAAGAAGGCAGACTACGGAAAACGCCGCGACGTCTTCACGCGATATATCGACGAAGTCGTCAACGCTACGCGAGCCATCGCCACCATCAACAAAGAAGACTTCCGCCGCAACCTAGTCAATCTTTCAAAAGTCTACACCGCCCAGGCTGACATGGAATTCGATGACCACGGCAAGGTCATCAAGAAAAAGAAACAAAAAGATGGCAACGACTTGGGATTGCAAAATACAATCGTCGTCAACAGAAACGAAGTCCTGACCAACGAGCGAATCGAGGTCTCGCTTGACTCTGACCTCGATGCCGACGAAACCGACGGTGTTAAGACCACCACGAACGAATCGCGCAACGACTTCGACACCCCCGCCCCGGGAATGCTCTTCGACACCGGCGAACCAAAAAGAAAACGACCCAAGACAAAAACCCCAAAAACAACAAAACCAAAACGCGGCGGGCAGAAAGTAAGAAAGAAACGGTAGCAGTCCATGGCCAAGAAAACAAAACCAACCAAACAAACACCCGTGGCGAAACCCGCGCGCGCAAAAAAGAAAAACAGCAAAA
>JAJDDZ010000153.1 GCA_029260025.1 Phycisphaerae bacterium
CTTCCCGGGTGAAGCCCAAATGTTCGACCCGATTTGGGAGGCGTTCTGGCAATCCTTACCCGGTGATCGTATCGAAATGCTCAAAGAGCCGCCCGTTTGGAGTGGTGGTCGATCCAAGGGGGCTCTGGCGGCGCTAGGCGATACGAGCCAACAAGCAATGGATGCGCTCTTCGTTGTTGGATCCGTCGTTGGAGCGCTCGTAACCTTACTCAACCAAGATCAAGACGCACTGATCGTGACAGCTGACATAGATCAGGCGCTACGCCATCACGCAAGCCAATTGGGCGCACCGGAGCACGTTCGTGCAATCCTTGAGAAAGTTGGAACGCCACTGCTCGCAGACCAATTGGCAGCGGTAGATTGGGGTCAACAGAGAGATGTCGCTGGTCCTGCAAGTGGTCTTTTCAGGGTTGACTACTGCGAACCCAAGTGGGACGGCCGAGGCGCAAGGCATTCGATTTCGAACACGCATACATCTCAAGAAACAGACGACTTGTACCGCAAGCGTGCTTCGGAATTTAGGCTTTTTGTTGACGAGCAGGAATGGAACCTCTTCGCTGCGGGTACGGAGGTTCAACTGTCGAGTCTGCAACCGCGGCATCGCCGTTTTCTTTTCGTGCTCCTTCGATCACTCGCGCGTGTTGGCGTGATCACATATGCCCAGGTCTTGAAAGACGTACTCCAGAATCCGGATGGCACAGGTGAATCCGTCCGAAGTATCAAGCATACTCTCAACAAGAAGCTTGGAGGGGTGCTTGACGAGTTTCTCACGGTCCAAAAGACTGAAGAGCGTTACGAGGTGACGCGTCACCCTTACTGTTGGATCCGACTCGATGCTGTACCGTCACGATTGGCACCTGATCTTCCCGCGTAGGCGAACGGAGTATTGAGTGTATTGAACAGCTGGGCGTACGATGACTTCGAATTCTGGACGTGGTCATGCAACAGGGCTAGCAACGTCTCCCCATTTTGTTGAAAAGTCGTCTTACTCCCGTGTTTTTTCTTTCTTCGCAGGCCACTTGATGTAATCCACTTAGACCATTGCGGGACCGGGGCTTCGATGTCCGAGTACGTGGTTTCTCGAGTGATGACCATTCTGTAGTTCTCATCACGTTCATCTCCGATGATACTGCGCGCTGGCTCGTTAGCCATCGTCGGATCCCAGCCAGCTTTGCCGAGGATCAACACATCCATCGGGTCAAGTCTCGCTTTTCGGCGATATAGTTGGTCTGCCAATCTTAGAACGTTCGTAGCCATCTGCTGTTCAAAGTCATATGCGTGGCTACGCTCGCGTTTTGCAGTCTTAACCACTTCAACGTAACCATCGGTCAGGCGGTAGAGATCATCTCCGCTCCGAAATGTTGCCCATGTCATTGCCGGGTAGATTCCCGGCCCTTTATAAGCCTTTCGGTCGCGTGGGATTGGAAAAAAAGAGCGTGTTCACGTTGCAAAACGATCCGATCACCCGCGCCGCGCACACTCTTGTCAGAGGCGAGTCGTAAGCCGCCCAGATCAAAATCGTATCGCGCGAGAGCGTGGCGATGCTTGAACTTTCGAAAGGAGTGTTCGTTATGATGACAACGCAATCACTGGAACTCAAACGATCGCGGACCAACGCTTTCGCACAACTCCGCAAACTGTTGCCCGAGCTTCGTAGTGCGATTTTTCTTTACAGCATAGATCGCCGGGATCCAGAAATCTTGCGCACGATTGCTCGTGGAAAAATCATCTACGACGCGGTCGGTCGCCAACTGCCCGTGCCCCCCCAACTCGATCGCACCAAATGGGAAACTGCGCTTGAGCAAATCGTGGATCGTTTCGGCTACACCGCGTTTTCTACGACGGTCGATCTTGCATAATTCTTGACAGGCGGGCGATGGGAGAGGACGCGACGGGGGTTTCTTGCCTAAGTTGTTGGCAAGAAGAGGCATGCTTTTCCCGTCGCCCGTTTCTCCCTTCGCCTCCTTGATTTGCGTTCGTAGGCCACCGTCTTGTCTTGAGGATTCGTTATTCACCGTAGCGGTTTTGAAACAATGAAGCAGCGTCATCTACAACCCGATCGCAACGATCTACGTTGGGACGAGGTGCGCGCACTGCTTCCAGTGGTTAGCGAGTGGCTAAATGCCGTCAGAGACCTCCTAACCGAGACCGCAGAAGACGACACCACAGGGAATATTCAAAACGATGACGAAACGACCCAGCTCACTGAGCTCACCGAGTCTTATTCGACCATCGATCCGACTGGTTTGATGACGCCGAAGTCTGCCACCAAGAACTCAAGGATGGTCCCGGTAGCAGATATGTCGATTGAGTTCGACGAGCGCCAGCGATTGACGAGTCTTTTCGAGCAGTATTTGGCTTGCCAGGAAGAGTTCACGCGACCGCAGTGGGCGGTCATCTGTCTTCGATTTCGAA
Organism: Phycisphaerae bacterium; assembly: GCA_029260025.1. Lineage (GTDB taxonomy): Bacteria > Planctomycetota > Phycisphaerae > UBA1845 > UBA1845 > JAJRUK01. The sequence goes on from JAJDDZ010000153.1 coordinate 2,416, forward strand.
ACGGCCACACCCAAGCCGAGATCGGCAAACGTATCGGAAAAAGTCGTAGCGCGGTCCACGGCTTACTCGAACGGGCTAGGGAAAATAAAAACGCATTCCAACGCAAACTGCGCAATGAGCGCGGACTTTTTGCAAAAAAATACCTGAATCAATGTGAATAAACGCGGCGCATAGCCGGGCTTACGCAGGGTGCAGTTGACGCATCCCCTTAGACCTTTGAATCCGTAACAACACCAAGGAGTAATTTATGAGCATTCAATCTGGCGTACCGGGCGGTCAGGATCTGTCGCCCGATCTTCGTTTGGCCGTCAATGTCCGGCGAGATTTCCATAGGGCGATTGGACTTTATTCACATGGTGATCACGGCGGAATGGTTCTTCGCACGATCGCAGTCGGCGTTCGGGCCTTCCGAGCTGTTGGTTGGGCAATCCCTACACCCGTCGGTCCGGATCGAAACGAATGGGACCGACTCGTAGAAAGTTCCATGGAGGTTGAACCAAGGTGCAAGGAAGCTGCGACGCAGTGTCCAACCGCAGTTTCTTAAGACGCGGGAGAACGAAGCATATGAACCCTTGGAAGCAATCACTACTGGAGTTTCTGCGCGACGTTATTCGTTTTTCACTTTGGATCGCGATAGCGATCAACGGATTGATGTTCGGCGTTTTCTCGATCGCATTTTGCTATCGATTTCTAGAACACTCTTGGTCTTGGCTGGTCAAGAACATCTTCACCGGGAGTTGGTAGGTCGTGCAAGTGAACCACCAGAAAGGAACGATCTCATGCAACCCATACGGGGCGAACGAGAGGATGAATTCTGTCATGATCCATGGAACAAAACACCCCAGCAAACCGCCCAAAAAGACACGACGCACGTGCTTGATGACGCCGGGGCGATTGAATCGCACATCGTTGGGCGTAGCTACGCGTGTGTGTGCGGATGTCTCAAACCTCCGGGCGGTTTCTGTGCGGTTTGCGCACAACCCGCTTGTGTTGATTGTTACGGCCCTTGCTGTCGCTGCCACATGCCCCTGTGCCCTCGCGATTCGGTCTTTGAACACAACGATGCAGGAGGAGAGTTGCGTTGGTGCAAATCCTGTCACGCCGCACAGTCCCGAAAACGATCCGTGGGCAACTTCGTCCGGGCCATTCTTTCACCCTTTGTGCGATTCGGAGATGACAATGCTAAGAGATAACCCCTCCCAGACGACACTCGATCTGCTCTATGCGGCACAGAATCGCCTCCTTGAAGATCCGCTTGGCCATGCAATACATCGCGTGATTGCATTGGATGTCGCGGGGATACCTCAGATCGGTTGGCTGCGGCAACGCGTCTCCGAGCACAAGACCGCGCAGATGTTTGCAGGACCGTTTACACGGATCCCCCCAACACATGGCGAGATCGTTGTTGGAAACGACCTCAAGGGTCGCCCCATCCGGATACCTGTTCAGTCGCTCTGCAGCCACATCCTCACCCTAGGCGGTAGCGGCTCGGGCAAGACGACCAAGTCTCGTTGGATGATCTTGCAAGCGGCCCGGTTCGTGTCGGGGCTGTGGATGTTCGATTTTAGGAAGCGCGAGTATCGATGTCTGGTGCCCTGGCTTGAGGCGATTGGACTTGAAACGATTGTCGTTCCAGCGCGCATGCTGCGCCTCAATCCGATGCAGGTGCCGTTCGGCGTTGATGCAAGGGCGTGGGCTTCCCGTGTAGCGGACATGCTCGTGCAGGTTTTTCGGCTTCCGCAACGCGGAACCAAACTGCTGAACCTCACGATGCTTGATCTCTTTGAACGCTTTGGGGTTACAAACGGCAGTACGCACTACCCTACGCTTTTCGATTTGCGTGAGGCGATCGCCAATAACAGAGAGGCAAATGCCCAGGCACGCAGCGCCGTCGTAGACGCCCTCGACCCCGTTCTGGTCTCGATTCGAGAGGTACTCTGTTATCGTCGCGGTTGGTCGACCGGCGATCTCGCGAAGTATCGCATCGTGTTTGAATTCGATGGGGTCGCCGAGGTCGAGAAGGACCTGCTTCTCTCAAGTTTGGTGCTGCCGGAGTTCACCACGCGTGTCGCAAGCGGAGTCTCCAACGCGCAGATGAATCTGTTGGTCTGTTGCGACGAAGCTGCGCGACTTGTGTCGACCTCGGGGTCTGGCGGCGGCATTGGCGACTTAATCGGGCTTATCCGTGGCACTGGAATCGGTCTTGAACTTTCAGTTCAGACCGCCGACATCTCTTCAGCCATTTTGAGCAACACCGCGACCAAATTCATCGGGCGCTGTGGTAGTTCGGCGGACTACCACACGATGTCGGAATCAATGGGTTTGACCGTTGAGCAAAAGCGACTGATGGCACAAACCCTCGTTCCCGGCATGTTCGTCGGCCAATTCGGTGAGGGTGATTGGCGAAAACCTTTTCTCTATCGGGTTCCGCTCGTTGATTTATCAAAGCTCCCGAAACAAACGGGAGGCTCAGTCAGTCCGGTCATCGCTGGTCTGTTGCCAGTGGGTGATCGCTGTGACACAAGCGACAACGGAGGTCTTGGAACGCTTCTATCGCTTCCAACGGAAGTAGCGAGCGAATTCGTTAATTGGTCCCCGGGCGGAACTACAACGCGAGGGGCAGCGAAGGCGGATGTCGATTCAACGCCGGATCCGACACTGTCAGACGCAGAAGTTCGTTTCCTAAAGGCGGTGATCGCCAATCCCGCGCAGCCGTCTAGCGCATATGCCAAACTCGCAGGTATTGGCACCCATCAGTCAATCGCGGCTCGGACGCGCTTGGTCGGGGGTGGATTTCTGAAAGAGCACAAAGTCAACATGTCAGGCGGCAGTCTGGGAACCGGTCGGGGTAGTGGGCGGGGTCGGGGAGGTCGGGGTTCGATCATACTTGAGCCAACGGCCACGGCGATGGCGGCGGTGGGCAATCAAACGGAGGGCGACCAATGAGGGGCGGATTCATTCACAACGTGGTTTTGGTCAATTGTTTGCTGCGAGCGTTCGAGCGTGAGGGGTGGTCCTGCGATACGGAAGTTCCGGTGCGGCTTGGCGAGGGAATGGGATTTGTTGATCTGGTGGCAGAGCTTGATGGTTATTGCATTGCGGTTGAGGCGGAGCTTTCGGCAAAGCGGATCGAACGCGATCTCCAGAAAGCCCAGGCGCTTCATGCTGCGGAACTCTGGATCGTCACACCCAACATCCTGGTCGCTGAGTCGGTTCGGCGGGGTCTTCTGCGGTTGGATGTCTATGTAGCGAGTGACCATAAGGACGGTCCGACCGGTTTGTTTGGGCAAAACGCATGGGCCGCCGGTCGTTGCGGTGTCGGGGTTGGGGTCGGGGTTTATGTGCTGACGCAAGGTGCTGCCACACAACGAGTTAGGTCTTGTTTGCCGCTTTTTGCTGGGTCGTAAGGCATTAGTAGCAAACAGCAAACAAACGGCTTGGGGCACGGTAAGCGGCAATCAGCAGGAAGTGAAAGGCGGTTAAGTGATGGAAATGAAGTGGCCCAACGTCGTCGCATTTGGGCTGGCGATCTTTGGAACCGTGCTCTTGGTGAAAGATCACGAAGCGGTTGGCGTGGCCCTTGGTGGGGTCGGACAGATCGGTCCCGGCTACACACCGGCGGAAAAGTTCCACGGGTTCTTCGTACTTGGGATTCTGGCGGTCGCGTTTGTCGCCATTGTGCGATTGGTCTTGGACGCAAACGAAAGGAACAAAGACAGATGATAGCAAACAGCAAACAAGAGGTCGCGACTGACGGCGAGACAGATGTAGTGGACACGTCGCCCGGACCAGATTCTGGGAGATGTCGCGGAGTCGCTGCTACAGAGGAATTGCCGGTTCCACCGCCTGGGAGCGGCGACGGGTTTACGCTCGCCGAAGTTCTTCAGTCGCTGGCTGAGGTGAAGGCAACGTTGGTGTCGCAGGGCGAGATGTTTACCGAACTCGGCCACCGCGATTCCCTCTTTGGACGGCTGCACGAGCGGCTCGCTGCCTACGAACAGGACGAACGAAGTCGGAGTTTTCTAGAACCGCTTACTCGCAAGGCCGCCCCACTGCACCGCCGTCTTCGCGAGCAGGCGGGCCACGCACGCCGGGCATTTGAAACTTTGCCTCAGCAACTGCGGCAGGCATCGCCCTACTACTGGGCCTACCGATCGCTTGAGGCGACGCGGGTGGAGCTTGAGACGTTGCTGGCAGATTTCGGGATCGAGACATTCGTGGCAGGCGGGAATGCCTTCGATCGGCGCTGCCAAGAAGCCGTCGAACGCGTCACGGCCGGTAGTTCACACAAAACAGGCGAGATCGCACGCCGCATCGCACCCGGACTGCGGATCGATGGGCGAGTCATCGTCGCAGAGCGGGTCGCTGTGTACGTGGCACCAAGCGGTCGTAATTCCTAATTGAGATTCAGTTAACAAGAACAGGAGAAGAACAATGGCAGCGATAGGATTTGATATCGGTACGACGAGGTGTAAAGCCTCGTTTGTGGATGAGACTGGCCGGGCGCAAATCGTCCCCAACAGGCGTGGCGATTTATTCACGCCCTCGGCGATCTTCTTTGAAGATGGTAAGCGCCCGATTGTTGGCGTAGAAGCGCTCGCCGAGGGCTTCTTGCAGCCAGAGCATGTGCATACCTGCTTCAAACGCGTGCTTGGGTCGCAGGAGGCGCTCTACGCCGACGCGGACGGGAAGACGTACACGGCGATGGATTTCCAGACGATTCTGATCAAAGCGATCAAGGAGGATGTGGAAGCACGGCTTAATGAAGCAGTGGATGAGGCGGTAATCACGGTTCCCGCCAACTTCAAGGACCACAAGAAGCAAGCGACCATCGACGCGGCGAAGGCCGCGGGCATTAAGACGCTCAAGCTTCTGCACGAACCCACGGCGGCGGGTATAGCCCATGCTCTGGACAAAAAACAGGACCAGTGTGTCGTCGTCTACGATCTCGGTGGCGGAACGTTTGATGTTTCCGTTCTGGAAACCAAGGGCGACGAGATCACAGTCCTTACTAGCACCGGTCGCGAGAAACTCGGAGGTGAGGACTTCAACGCGCGCATCGAAACATACGTTGTTGAGCTCTTCGCGGCTGAGAACCATTACACCCCCACCCTCGAGGCGGATCCGATGTTCTTCTCCGAACTCGCGGAGAAGGCTGAGCAGGCGAAGGTCGCCCTTTCCGACAAGACGACCACTCGCATCGTAATCGGCTGTCGTGGGCAGCAGTCCATCGTAGAGATTACACGAGAGAAGTTCCAGGAACTTACCAAGGATCTGCTTCAAGACACAGTTGACTGTACCTGCGAGGCGATCGCAGAGACCGGCAAGACCTGGAGTGACATCGACGTGATTCTTCTTGTGGGTGGTGCCGTTCGCATGCCCGCCGTTGAAACAGCACTCGCCGATGTTAGCGGCATCTCGCCAAGAATGAACGTGGAGCCCGATCGTGCGGTTTGCTACGGGGCAGCTTTGCAATGCGCTATCGAGTTGGAGGCCATGGGTAAGGCGGTCACGATCGGCGGACGGGCGATTCCGACGCCGAACGTCTTAGTGCGTGAGGTCACCACCCACGGCGTTGGTTGCTGTGTTGTGGCCAAGGATGGGACGCTCTCTAACGCGATTATTTTGCCCAAAGGCACCGCAATCCCAACCACCAAGACGGACCGCTTCGCGCTGCAATTCGATGCACAGACCGAAGCCCGCGTTGAAGTCCTTCAGGGAGAAGAGGGGCAAGCACGCAACGCATGCCTCTCCATCGGATGCGTTGAACTTGCGAACCTGCCGCCCCAGCAGCGCCCGTCCAAGCGGATCGAGGTGACTTACGCCATCGATCACAACGGGATGATCACCGCCCGCGGCCACGACCTAATCGGCGGAGATCAAGTCGAAATCCGCATCGATTACAGCAAGGGCGTTGAAGAGTCCGGCGTGTCGCAGACTGCTGCTTAAACACGAATCACAATATTTCAAGGAACATGAAATGAGGTACCTAAGTTTTGCAAGCGGAACCAACGGCTCCGCGACATCACGGCCAGAACGATTGGTCATCGCCATCGATGCATCGCCATCCATGGAAGATACCGATTGGCCGCCGTCCCGGTTGGACGCGGCGAAGGAGGCTGCAGCAGCATTGATCGAACGAAAGCAACGCATCGCACCTGAGGATGAAGTCGGGATCGTTTCCTACGCAGACAAAGCCAGTACCCACTGCAGCCCGTTTGCAGTCGGCAAAGAAAAGGCATTGCTCTACAAAGCGATAGGTAAGATTAAGACCGGGATGTGGACGAACATCACGGCGGCGCTGAAGGAATCCGGGAAGTTCCTAGGAACGGAATCGTCAGGCTTCGTGAAAGCTCTGTTCCTTCGTGCCCCGAGTCAGGAGCTAAGAAGCAACAGGATCATCCTGCTCTCCGACGGCTTCCACAATCACGGCGATGACCCGGAACCAATTGCGACAAGACTGAAAAACGTTGGCGTGTGCATCGACTGCGTCGGCATTGGCGGGGATCCCGACTGCGTTGACGAAGATCGACTCAAGGAAATCGCTTCCCTGCAACCGGATGGTGTAACCCCTCGCTATGCCTTCATTGGCGACAAGAGCGACCTGATTGCCAAGTTCGAGCAGCTTGCCGGACATATCACGCGATAAGGGTTTTCATAAATCGATTCTCTCTTGGAGGTGAAGGATATGGGGCTGTTTTTCGTAGCGATAATGTTATTGGCTTACGCCGCAGCGCTGTTGATCGACTGGCTGCTCTTGTTGCTCTTCGTTCGAGTTGTCGCCGACAGATGGCACGGAGTGATTATAACGGAGGTCGACGACGCGGCACGCCCGCTCGTGGATCGCACGCTGAGACGCATTGATAGGCTGTGGAGCCGAATCCCGTCGCGGCGAAGTCTGCGTTCGGAACGAAGTCTTCCCGTCGCCGCGGTCACCTTGGGTTTGGTTAGGTTTTTGTTGGCAGTAGTGACGGGTTTGGTCGTAACAGTCGGCTAGTTGGCCTAACAAGGGCCGGGAGTTCATGAGGCAGTGAGCGTACAGATCGCACAATCCATTCCGCTGGTAATGACCACCGCCGAAGTCGCTGAGATTCTGCGCTGTTCAACAACCACGATCGATCGGTACGTCTTCGCCCATGAACTCCTTGCCATCCAGATCGGGCGGGAAAGGCGTTTTCGGGCGATCGACGTGCTTGAATTCGTTTCCACGCGCCCAAACACCATCCGGGCCAAGAAGCCTCGCCAGAGCGGCCCAAAACGCACCTAAAGGGGGTTCTGGCAAGAGAAAGTGTCATTCAATGGCACTATACATCGAAAATCGCTTGATTGAAGCGCCAAAACGATCAATTCTTGCTCGGTGTCTGTAGACACCGGGACACAATTCTTGTGGAGATAGAAAATGAACGTAACCGTAAGTCTATTGCATGAACCTTCCCGCAAACGTCCTTGGATCGTGCGTTGGTGGGGAAATCCTGATTCTGACACAGGCAAACAGAAACGCTACGGGCGGGTTTTCAAATACAGCCATGAAGCCAAGGCATTTGAGGCAGAGAAGCGAACCTCTCACAATCGCGGAGAACCGCGTGATCCGGTGAACGTTACACTCGAAGAGTTGGTGGCGGATTTCGAGGAAGCTCGAGTGAGCTCGTTGTCCTACAAATCTAAGATCGGTTACGAGAATACGACGAAGCAGCTTCTTGTTTACTTTGGTAAGAAACGCAAGGTGCGTGACATCGGCCGTCGAGAGGCAGAAGCGTTTATTGCAACACGAAAAAGAGTGTGCAACGGAGAGAGTGACCTTTCGAGTTGGGCGAAAACACGGCATTTGATTCACGCGCGCAGCATTTTCACCGCAGCCAAGGTTTGGGGATATATGGATGATAATCCGTTTCGGGCGGATAAGCTCGCGGGTCGATCGGCTTTGAATCAAAACCCGAAGGGTAAACCTTGGCAACATTTGACACCCGAGGATTTCAGGAAGATGTTGAGTGAAGTAACCTCGCCGCAAAAAAGAGCTGCCTACTGGCTGATGTACGGATGTGGTATGCGCGCCGGTGAAGCGTATAACATGCGTACCGAGAACATCGACCTCAAAGCTCGACGTGTTCACATCCGAAACCGCGCCGCAACTGCGGAGGTCTCGCCCTTTACGCTCAAGGCGGAAGGTCAATCTGTAGAAAGTAAAGAACGATCGGTTCCGATTCCAGAAGCTGCCTTGCCGGACATTATCGCTGCGATGAAGGTGGCGTTTCGGGCGGGTGGGTTCGTCGTGTTGACTGAGCAGCGGTTTCAGACGGTGCAAGCTCACTGGCAAATGTGTTACGCCAAAGAGGGATGGCGTGGTCACGCTTGGAGACCCTGGCAGAGTTTTGACATGATGAATAACATGATTCGCGATACGAAGACGTTCTTGGATCGCGCTGGCGTTGAGTTAACCGCTCCATTCACGTTGCATACGTTTCGCAAGAGTTTTGCTCAGAATCATGCAGATGCGGGAACACCGCCGCGCACTCTTGCCAAGTTGCTGGGCCATACCAATACCCGAGTCACGATGCAGTTCTACAACAGGGTTACGGATGCGAACGAGCGGGCGGCTTCGGACGTTATGAACGACATTCTCAAGACCGCAGGAACTGTCGGTGTGGCAGTCTGTCGATCGACTTCGCTGCCGCACCAACGACAACGTTCCGGATCTTGATCCTGTTCGTAAGTACGCGACATGACCGGCGGATGGCTGTTGCTTCAATGCAGCCGAGTATCCAACGGCAACATGGACGGCTCAATAGATTGGAACAGACCATCATTCTCAACGCACGCCATCCCAAACCGATTCTCCGCTCGTACTTCGAGTATTACCGTACACAGAGGACCAACTTGTCGTTGGATTGCAACGCGCCCATTTAACGAAAACGTGACGACCAGAACTCGGAAAGGTGATCGCGGTTCCTCAAGTGGGCGGATTGCATCACCGAGCTGCTTGAATCGAAGTCGTTTGGTGTGCGATTCTGTCGGGCCGCACCGTAGAACTGCGCCGCCGACTTTGATAGTAGTTCTTTGCCTGTTCATTCTTTCATGATCTCTAAATCCTCGTCTTGTAACAATGCACGCCCGCGAGCGCTCGAACGGTTTCAGGTCACGACTCTGCAGAATCCGCACGGATGATGTCCTACCAGGGACACGTAGAACGGTGTCGGTCAATCGCGTGGCCGTGCTCGCACCGCAGGGGTGCGCTAACGTTTCTACTTTCCAAACGATTGCGTAGTTTGACGTGGCGTGATCCGATGGCGAGTCTTGGCGGCCTCCGCACTCCGAAAAACGTCGCAATATTCCGTGAGGTAGCACAGGGACAAGCAACCTTTTGAACCGACCTAACGCATCGCCACCAGGAAAACCAGCGCCACTTTTATTTGGCCAGTCTCACATGTTTTTCTGTGGCGAGAAATGCTGCCAGACTGTCAGCTGCTACTTGTGCGGTACACTTATCGCTCTACTGCACCGCTACGCGCCAAGGTATTATCTATTTCTTTGCAGCCAGGATCGGACTCCAGTTTGTCATGGCTCCTTGGAATCTTGACGCTTCGTTTTCGCCAGGATAGAAACCATACAATACTATGAGGTCAGCTCGATGGGCGACAATGTTAGTCCCGCCTCGAATTCTGCCCCTTGAGTTCCTCGGAAACTAAGAACTCGTAACTTCGCATGGAGCACGCCGAAATGAGCGAAAAAGTCAAAGACAGGAAGTTCAAACTATTTGATTCGTATGATTCTGATCCACAGTTTAGCGACGACCTTAGGGTCTTCTCGGGGGCTTCTAACCAGTTTCAGGAAAAAATCACTAGCTTCTTTACTTCCAGGGGAAGAGTTTTCGATCAACTTCGCAAGTCTGAAGTGAAATCTCTCATCCAAGGATCTTCATGTTCTAAAGATGACATTGAAGACGCCCTTTGTGTGTTACTTTTTATTCTCAAACGAATGGCGGCCCGAAAACTATCCGCCCAAGATGTTATTGACGACGTTAGTCATCTGGATTTTCCATCGGAGCAGACCGCCCGTCTGGAATCGTTTTTGCGGAGCGTCACGGAAAAGCACCCGAAGTTGGCAGACGAAATGAAGCTTATTCGCGCGTCACAATCCACGCTCGACGGCGTAAGAGCTTTGAACTTTGCGGTCGATGTGCGTGCTGTTTACGATGACGATGATCAATTGGTAAACGTCGTTCCGCTATTGATCGTTCGGCTTGGTCTTGAATCCTCAAGCAAATACAAGGACTCCGACGTTGTGTTTCAGGTCAATGGTGACGCACTCAACCATATTTGCGAGCTCTTCGATGAGCAGCGAAAGAAGATGTCACAAGCAGCCGAAGTTATCAAGATCAAGGGAAATATACGATGAGTTCGCTAACGAACCTCGCAACAACTTCTGACATGAGTGGGGCGTATTTCAAACCCACATTGGATCGTACCTTCGACGACGAAAAGGAAGATTCAGGGCGAGTTGACACATACTTACTAGATAGGTCCGAAATATTTAAAAAGTCCGTAATGCCTTTGTTTGAAGGGAAAGTGGGGCAAATTAAGGAATTGGCGGAGGAATGCGGCGAGGAGCTTAGTTCGCACTCTCCGGGGGACTCGGATCGACAGCTGCTACAGCGATGTGTGCTCAGTTTGTCAACGACGATTGGCCAACTTGAGAGTATGGTCGCGCAATCGGAAAATCGTGATCGGACCGCGGATAGCTTCTGCAGTGCTAAAGTGAGTATCTTAAACCCAAACAACCTTCTCTACAGCCTGAGCGAGAACATTGAACGCCTAGGAGGTTTCGTCTCAGGTCCGTTTTCAGTTTCAGAAAAGCGGATCGAAGCGTATTTTGCACATCTCGGTGGAATCAGCGTGACTCTTGTGGATAACGCTGCCGATTCATTGCTAACTATCACCGCTGTGCGATCAAACAATGCATCAACTTCCCTACATTTTCAAGAACTTGTGTCATCGTATTCGGGTATGCCGTCTCTCAAAGCACTCAACAAAGTATATAAAACTGTGAACTCATAGGAAGCAGTGATGCCGAACCCTACGAATCTGTTTGTGGTTGGTACAGGGGACAACTGCTTTCGCAATCTCGCCAGGCCGTGCTTCCAGCTTTCCAAAAAAGGTGTAAATGTAACCTTCGCATCCCCGAACGAGCCTGCGGAGGTCGAAGAAGTTGCGCTCGCCGTCAATTCCTGCTCAACGTTAGAAATCAGCTTCGTACTCTCGAATTTTGTCCAAGTTGCAAAAGATGACTATGACGCGATGTTCGTCCCTCACCTCAATCAAATCTCTTGTGGCAGCCCAACAGTGATATACCTTTCTATACACCCAGGGCAATATGCGGCAGCTCTCGCCGTTATCCAAGAGAGAATAAACGATGCCAGCAGCGTCGTCGTTGCTCTGGAGAAACCGTTTGCTACGTCACTAAAAGAGGCGCAGGCGCTCCAAAAACAGATACAGGATCTGCCGTTCCGCGTGATTCCAATAGACCACTATCTACACAAGTCGGTAAACGCCGCCATCGGACCGGTAACAAAGAGCAGACTCATCCGCCACTTCGTTCCGCCTCATAGGATCGAGATGGCCCTCGTTGAGGCAGAGCCGCTAGCAGAGGGGCGCACCGGCAGTTACTTTGGTGCGCTGTTTGATCTTGGCGTCCACCATCTTGCGACGCTTTATGAATTCTGTTGTGCCCTTGGACTTGACTACTCCTCCGTCTTTGTGGCCGATGAAATGGTTTGCTACCAAGCAACACATCTCGGCGCGGAAAGTTGCCAGACCTATGCCTCCGTGAAATGGTTGACCAACGGCACATGCGCATGGAAGGACTGTGAGTTCGTGCTGGAGGTTGGCAAGGGCGCAGGAACAAGTAAGAAAAACTTCAAACAATGGTCGGTAACACGAGAAGACAGGGACAGCGGAAAGAGCCGGCTCGTGTTTGATGTTGAAAACAGCAGAATCAGCTTACTCCTCGACGACCTAGAACTCAATGTCTGCTCATTGGGTAACCGCCCCGCGCACTCCGGTGTACTTGATGAATTGATTCGAGAGGCGCGCGAGGGCCCCGATCAAGGATGCAATGAACTCGGTGGCGTCATAGAAGTGATCAAGACCTTGGACTTACTGGCGTCGCACTTGAGCCAGGAAACTATGCATGAGTACCAGGTCGAGTCGGGTCATACCCTCCACTTTATCCGCGCGTAATCGTGCCGGAGAACGCACCAAAACGCTCAAGACATATGAGCCACACGTTGCGATCCGTGGAGATATGCTAGACTTCATGAGTAAGTTCTCACCTGACTCTCCCCCGGCGTTGCTAGGTCGAAAGAACTGGAAGGAGTTGTACTCCTAAGCCGGAGTCGCCCTACTCAACATCGCATTCCATGGTTTTGAAGGCAATCACAAGTGTTGACCTCGACTACTCAGCTAGAGCGATCGCCAAACTCCGAAGCCCGAACGAGCGATATCGATCTTTGTAGGTAGAGCAACTTCCTTTGCAAACGTCACTTCGACGACTTTGCTCGGCGTGTAGTCCGCCCGAGCACACGTCACAAAGGTGTTGGACCCACGGGGGCTCCCGTCACCAGCTGAGCAGCGTGGAGAGCCAGAGTTGAAACGGCAAAAGGTTCCCTCGTTGTCTGGATTGGCCTCGAACACATCTCTGGTCGAAACACGAATGATTCTCGGCTGTTCGTCTGCGTAACGCTCGAAATGCCGCTCACCGTAGCTGATCGGGCCAGAGTCAGTGCCGGGCCAGAAGAAAACACGCTTATTCAATGAACGGACAACATCCTCAAACGACCAATTCGATTGGAGCGCGATATTGCCTGCATAAAGTGGTCGTTGGTCGCGGATGTCAACGTCCACTCCTCTGATCTGAACGGTTATGGATTCCGCTCGTTTGCGCCTGAGAAATCGGCAATCTCCAGATTGCTGCATCAGACTTTCCGCGCTATGGAGAATGCGCGAGTCGCGGATGTTCTCGACGTTGTTTCGATGCGTAAGATGAAACAGGTATGGCCGGACTTTTATGAATTGAGGAATTGTGAAAGGCACGTTTTTGTCTCTACCATGACCTGCGGTCGATAACACTACGATGATGAAATCGTGTCGAGATAAGTGAAACCGGAGCTTCAGCAACTCTCTCAACTTCCTGTATGAATCTGACGGTTTCTTGTGTCAGCTGTTCAAATCGACGCGCCTCGCGGTTCTTCTTGCAGATGTAATCTACAAAAGTCAGTGCAATGTCAGTTGGCGCATTCAGCTCCGCCGCCTTTTTCAAGAGGACCCAATCGAACTCAGAGATTCGCCTTTTTTTCTTTGTCGTCGACGTGGTTTCAGTTTTCCTCAACTCACTGACGCTGATGCCCGACCGGCGAGAAATCTCCGGCAGTTTGATCTCCTGCGACATGGGTCCAGACGTATTACCTGCCCCACCTGGATTCTGCACACGGATTGGATACGTGCGGCAGACCATTACGACCTTGCGTACTCGACTCGACGAGATTCCCGCCTCTGACAAACACCCCGCGACAGTTGTATCTCGTGAAGTGACGTGCGGATAGGACCCGTGGAAGAGGCTAAGCCCCGTGCCTTGTGTTCCTTCGAGAAGGATTTTCTTGTGGTTCCGACATGCTTCTTCTATTACCTCGCTAGCAGGACGTACGAACGGTCTGAACTTTTTGACATGTTGCGCTAGCTCAACATGATTAATGCCTCTGTCGAGAATTCGACGAGCGGTCGCCGCTCCGACGCCCTGGCCTGTCGATCCGATGGATTTGACATTGCCAAGCTCCTTTCGAATGTCCCTTGCCGAAATCAACATGACCTGTGGATCAATCGTGAGTTGTCTATGGTTGAGGTCGCAATCGTTGATCTCACGCCACAACGTTTCGACATTCACGACCGCGCCAGCTCCGATCACGATATCAGCTGTGCAAGTCCTTGCACCCGAAGGGAGTGAATGGAACGTATACGGTTCTGGCAGTTCGTATACTTTGTGCCCCGCATTTGGACCGCCGACCCGAACGAGGAGATCGTATTCGGAAGAAAGATATGCCGAGACCTGCCCCTTTCCCTCGCTGCCATATTGTCCGCCGACAAGTACATCGACGACGCGCTCGTAGCCACGCCCATAAAGTCCGAGATGGCATGCCGCGCGAATAAGAACGTCCTTCTCCGTGTTTCTGGTTGTGTCGACAACAATGTCGGCAGCTGAGGCGAGTTTCGGAACGTCTTTTTCGGTTGGGTTCCTCAGCACCTGAGTGTACGACTTGAACTCTTTGATTGGCTTTCCTGATCTCTTCCTATACCGCTTGGTGAGGGTGGCTTTCGGTGCGTGCAAGTGAATGTGTTTGACGATTTTGCCAAACCCCTTCCGAACGCCATCGATCTGATCTTGAATCCGGACTGCATCCACAACGACCAACGCATCGGGTTCGATGGAGCTGACGAAACTGCCGAGTTGCTCGACGACCCACTGCCCGTTCGTCTTCCGGTCAAGCTCTTCGCCAAGTTCCTGTAATGACTTGCGGTCTTGTGCCACATCCGGTCTGACCGTATTCAAGAGCTGCCAGGTCTTGACGACATGAAAGTCGAACTCCACCTCTAAGAGCTTCGCGAGTGTGCTCTTGCCAGACGCGACGTGTCCCGATAGAAGTACGATCAACTTCGCCATAGAACCAACTTCCGTTCACATTACGTTGAGATCATCGAACAGAGTCGGCTCTCGGCTAGATTGGGCCCAGTGCGACCTCTCCGACTCGAGATCGTAAACGGTTACTTCGATCCCGCGCTGGCAAAGACTCGAGTCGATTAGCTCTGACACAACGGCCCAGTTGCCACCGGCTTGCCCGCATCCGATTCGGGGCATGTGGACCGATGCGCTTTGTCTTTCCGCAATCGCAGCTAACTTGTTAAGGCAAGATTCCAGGTGTCGGTACCGTATACGCGGATGTTTCGATGGACCGTAGCCTTGCTGTGCAACCATATGGAAGACAGATAGTCGCTCAGTTACTTCAAAAAGGCGGTGCTTCCCGAGCCGAAGCATCGATCTGTCACGCACAACGGACTCTACAAAATCTTTCTGGGCTTCAGGCCACTTAGTCTTGACGATGCGAGCAAAACCGCCACCCCACCGCGGCGTCGCGTTGTTAACAACATGGGCAATGACATTGTCCCGTCTGCCGCGAGGCTTGGTCGCGTCGCCTATGACATACTCTATTGTTGGCAGTCGCGACGTCGAATGTCGCGTCGGTCCCAACAACCCCAGGACGCGTGGGTTTGGTGAGCCAGGATACGATGGGACCGCAACGCATTCTACACGCATGAGTCCTGTGTTCTTATCCCAGACTTCATCACCTTTCGCAGTGTATCCGATTGCTCCACAGTCGTATGCGACGCTTCCAGGGGGGATTGCAAAGCCGTTCGGAAGCGATAAGTTCCAATCGTTCGCAGTCAAGAGGTAATCCACCCTGACTCTGTTACGCCCAGCAGGCTGCCGCGATGCAGCGAAAACGGCGCACGGGATACGAGAGCGTTTGGCAAATCGAATCAAGACGGCTTCGGTGGAAACGTGAAAACGCTCACGAAGCTGCAAGAGTAGGTCGATGGAGAATTCAGATTCACCTATTTCTGGAAAACTGCCGGCAGGCATAAGTAGTTCGGCCGCCCCAACGTTGCAGAGCATCTCCAATTGCCAGTCGTCGTCCACTTGGTGATATCGGGTGGTGCGATTGCGAACACGTTCTCGACAATCGGGAAAGAAGGTATGTGCGATCTCATGCGCGATCGAGAACTGGATACGAGTTCGTGGCCTACTCGGGTTGTATTCTATACGGAAGCGATTGCGCGGGGCGGCGATTAGGCGTGCATCTCGGATCGAGTCGCACGGAATTACTGACATCTCTAGGATGTTAGCGAGCTGGATGGGATCGAAGGGTGGTCCGATCCATCCCTTTTCTATTGCATCGAGAACAAGATCATCAGCCCGCCTTGCCATCACAGCGATCGGATCGTCCTCGCCTGCAAACGGACGGATTGATTCGTGGGTCCAGAATTCTAATTCATTTGACTTCACGACTTGGGATCCAATCCTTCACTCCGGCAGAGACACCTAGATCATCCGCTGTGTGCCTAGAAACCTCAGACGCACCGACAAGATCTGAGCAGCGCCTATCGGCCTTTCGTACTAAACCAGTTAATTCAACCGTCCGCAAGAATACTCTCATCGGCCATGAACGGCAACCAACGACGATGGCTTGTTATACGAGCGAATCCGGGAACAAGACTCAATCTTCCCGGTGCCGGATTCGAGACTTCCAACGGGCGCGGTCCCAACTCCCGGATGGTTGGCCAATGAATGTTGGGCATTGCGCACTCCGTAGCGGAGTATGCAGTTGTCTCAGAGCTCGTTATCAGCCAAGAGTTGAGTAATATCGCGTTCAGGCTCTCGCGCATGTATTCGGATATCAAGTGACATGCCCCGGGTCCCAGCATGATCCAGTAGCCGGTCGATAGAAACACCCGTGTCTCAAGATCTTGAGATGAACAAACAATAGAGAGTCTCTGAATCGTATTCAGAAGGTAGACCGGTATTTGTTGGGAAGGCGGCGTGTGCGTCAACATGGATGTTCTCGGGGGCCAAGACTCTTGCGTATCGCCAAGTCCGAGCCTCGCATCATTCTGCTGCCTTTTATCAGCGCAAACCAGTTTGCAAACCGCGGGGTTGATTGGGCTGAATGACACTATTCAGACACTTTCAGGCCGAAATGGCAACTCGGACCGGTCGCGGTCAATGTTGGGAGAGTCGTAACTCTTACGTTTGACGTGACTTACGAAACTGGGCGATACAGGACTTGAACCTGTGACCCCCTGCGTGTCGAGCAGGGAGTCATCAACTCAAACCAGCCTTGCGACGCCAAGAACGCCGTTTTTCGCGTGAAGATGGGCGATCTTTCAACCTATTACGGTAGCGCT
The DNA here is from genome assembly GCA_029260025.1 of Phycisphaerae bacterium. Classification (GTDB taxonomy): domain Bacteria; phylum Planctomycetota; class Phycisphaerae; order UBA1845; family UBA1845; genus JAJRUK01. The sequence continues at coordinate 19,422 of JAJDDZ010000153.1, forward strand.
ACACTGGCGCTCGGGTGGCGCTACGGTGGTCTTACAAACTCGATGACACCAAACAGACACCGGATCTGCCATGACGCTATGCGTTACGACCACTCTAAATTGGCGCAACACATCGATTCTGCATGGGCCGAATATCCCGATGGATGCGTACGATTACGGGCTGAATGTTACTTCGAAGTTTTGCTGTTCTGGGGCGCTTTGGAGGTTAGTTACTGTGGCTGTGCCGCTGGTCGGGATTGTGCCGGCGGCTGCGTCTGGCGTGATCGTTGCGTTGGTAATTTGAATCGTGAGGGATTGGTTTTCGTTGGCTACTGTGAGGGAGGCTGTTTCTATTGTTAGCTCGCCGGTTGATTCGTTGAAGACCATGGTTGCACTTCCGCTGTAGCTTGTGGATCCTTCGTGCGTGATCGATGGCGTGAGTACAAACGTGGTCGTCCCTGCGCCCGTTGCGAAAGTTCCTGTTAGTGTGCCGGTGATTGAGTTGTCGTTGAATTGGAGGGACTCTAGGGTTGCTTCGAACGCGTTGATCGTTGTGAATACGCTGGCGGCGACGGTGCCGGAGAGGATTGGGGTTGTATAAGGGGCTGGTGTGCAACCTGCTGCGAAATCTAGTACCAGGACGATTGCGCCCGGGTCGATTGTGGTTTCCATGTTCGGGCAGGTGGGCATTGATGCGCCGTCTTCGAAGATGGTTTTGAGGTCTTTGACTGTTAGGACTGCGATGAGGGATTGCGCAAGGGCCGATGCAGCGGTTTCGGCTGCGGTGCTTGCTTCTGTCGAGGTGAAAACTGCCTGAGTGCCATCGGTGGATGCGTCACCGCCTGTTGATCCGTCGTTGCCTCCCGCGCCGGTGTCGGATGAACCATTGTTTGACGAATCATCTTCGGTTGTGGTCGTCGTGGAACCGCATCCGGAAGCCAAAAGAAGAAGTGCGCAAAGTATCGCGAAGTAATTCGTTCGTGTCATTGTTGTTGATCCCCGACGTTTCGGCGTTGTCTTGCGGTCCGCACTTTGCGTGCCTTTTCACCTGTTGTTGATATCGACCAACTCACTTAGGGAGTCCTTGGAAGCGTATAGATTTTCGGACGTTGCTGGGCGTGCCCCGTCTTTGGTCGGCTGTTTTTTCGCTGTTTTGTGACATTCTATTGGACGGCTGTGATGACTTCGAAATCCACGACCGCGTCTGTGTGGGTGAAGGTGAATTGGATGGTGTCGCCGCAGTTGAAATTTTCGCCGTCACGGAGGACGTCGGTGTTGCCGTCGGGGCCTGTGCCGCCTACGACGATGAGGTTTGCGTCGTCGATCATGATGGCTTGCAGGTCTTCGCAGTTGGGCTGGATCGTAACGGATTCGCCGGGTGGAATTGTTTGGGCCACGTTTTCGCCGACTTCGCGAAGTAGGAAGTCTGGCATGTCCTGCTCGTTGCTATAGAAGAGATTGACCTCGACGTTGAATTCATTGGATGTGTTTGTGAGTGTGACGGTCACAGTCGTGGGGAGCACGACGTCGGCGACGGACTGGCAGCCGGTGGTCGCGGATGCGAGGGCAATGGCTGTGACCGCTAGGATTGGATTTGTTTTTCTCATCTTTTTTCCTCCTTGATTGGTTTCTAGAAGCTTTGGAAGTATCGAACGCGAGCCGCAAAGCTCTTGAAGGGAATCGCGGCTGGTGGTGATTCGGTGGTTGCTGAGGCGGAGCTCTTGTCCGTCGGGCGTCGAAATTGGGTTCGTTTGGGGGCGAATCGTTGAGTGGGGGCGCCCGGGGGGGGAATGTGTTTGTTTTGTTTTTTTGATGTTTTCGGATCGCTCATATCTTTCTTGTTGCTCCTTGGGGCGCTGAATTGGCGCCTCTCTGCCTTAATAACGTGATGGGTGATCGGTTAAGGAGATTTCTTAAGCGATCAGGGCCTTAGGGGCGGCTAGGGGGATTGATGAGAGATTGACTGTGGATCTTGGCGGCTTTTGGGGTTTAGGCTAGTGGGCAATAGCCGCACGCTTCGGCTTGCAAAATCTACCTCGCTTGGCTTTTCGATCCTGTTTTTTTTTGGGGGGGGGAGATGATGCCGGGCGCCTGCGGACGGGGTTGTCGCGTTGGAGGTGCCAGCTGCTGTCAGCGGGCGGGCAAAACGGTTCTCCCGCACATTTGGTGATCGCGAATAGATGGCCTGGATTTCGGATGTGATTTTGTTTGGGCTGGTGGGCTGCTGTTGTGCCATATGGTTATCGTGGAGTCATCAACATGCAGAACCTTCGCTGTGTCATAGATCT
>JAJDDZ010000154.1 GCA_029260025.1 Phycisphaerae bacterium
ATCGTCTGATACCGAGGGTGATTGTAACCCCGTCACCACGATTTGTAAGACGTCTCAAGGCCCGACTCGACTCCAGGAACCACTCCGCGCCCATCCTGTCACAACATGTACGAACGCCGAGGATTCGCCTTGCATTCCCGGCAAGACCTCCTACGCTCGTGGGAAGCGCCGGAGCAACCCGACTGATCTTGATTCGTGAGAGGATTTCAAGATGACAAGACCAGACTCCAAGACACCAGAATCATTCCCGACGATCCGCATCCCCCCGACCCCCAGCGTCCTCGCACTGATACTGACGATCGCACTGTTTCCAATCCCCGCAACCGCACAAGATTGGACCAAGTGGGGAGGACCAAACGGCGACTTCACTGTCGATTCCAAAAATTTGTCCGACAAGTGGCCACCCGAAGGACCGAAGCAACTCTGGAGACGACCGCTAGGCGAGGGCTTTTCGTCGATCCTCCACAAAGAAGGCAAACTCTACACAATGTACAGTACGCCCGACGAAGAAATTACCGTCTCACTCAATGCCGCGACTGGCAAGACCATCTGGGAGCATCGCTACACGCGAGAACTTTGGTCCGACATGGATCCCGGCTTCGGCATCGGCCCCAACGCCACTCCGCTCATCGCCGGTGATCGAATCATCTCAATTGGCGTCGCTGGCAATCTGCACTGTCTTAGTCTCTCCGACGGAAAGCTACTCTGGCAGCACGATCTCCCAAAAGAGTTTGCCCGCCGAAAGCGAACCGAAGAATACGGCTACTCCGCAAGCCCCCTTCTATTTGAAAATAAAGTCATCGTACTGCTCGGCGGCGACAAACACGCCGTAATAGCTGTTGATCCCAAGGACGGAGCGATCGCGTGGAGGAGCGATGCAGGTGGAGTCAGCTACGGCGCACCCTCGATCCAGAAACTCGCAGGACAGGACCACTTCATCTACTTTGAACCAGAGGGCGTAGTGGCACTCGACCCCAAGAATGGAAAACTGCTCTGGCGATGGCCCATCCCGTTTGACAACGGGAACCACCTGACCCCAGTGGTCAAATGCGACGAAAACCACATCTACGTCGCGAGTCAGTTCACCTCCGGCGGCGGTAGGCTGCTGAACATCACAAAGCAAGAAGACAAATTTCGTGTCAAGGAAATCTGGTTCACGTCGAAGCTCCGCGCGTCCTGTTGGACGCACATCAAGATCGGAGACTACATCTACGGGTCCGCCGGAGGAAATAACGTCTCATTCTTAGCCGCGTTCAATTGGCGGACCGGTAAAATCGCCTGGCGCAAGCGAGCCTTCCACATGGCCCAGTGTCTCCACGCAGACGGGAAAATAATAATCGTCGATCAAGAGGGCAACCTCTCCCTTGTAAGCGTCTCTCCGGAAGGTCATGAGCTGCTCGCTAGCGTCCAGATCACCGAAAAGGTATCTTGGACAGCCCCGACGCTAGTCGGAACAAAGGTCTTCGTCCGCGACCGAAAAAACATCCTCGCACTCGACTTGAGTCACGACGCAAACGAAATCGCGGACTAACCTCAAAAAAACATCGCAACCAAGCTGGAAGGAAGAAAATATGGCGCACCGGTTACAAATTCGCAAAACGTTCCGAGTATTTGCGGTCCTTGGCTTACTCGGCGGTATTCTCTCCAACCCCAACCCCGCTCGCGCACAGTGTCCTCAATGGGGTGGACCAAATGCAACTTCACCGCCTACGCCTTGAAGTACCCCGCGGGTGGCGCCACGACCGACGCAAACCGACTCTCAGAAAAAGAAGACGCCATCCCCCCCTCTCCGCAAACCACCACGAACACCGTCCGCATCAAGATCCCAGCGTCAAGCAAGAAACTACACCGCCGAACGTACGCGATGTCATACAGAATCCGCTCGTCCCAAGAAACCATCGAATTACCGTAAACCTGCGCAAGCCCAGAAATCCCAGGCCTCGCAAGAAGACGCTGACGACGAAAATCATCATAAGCTTCCACCTGATCCATCAGCGTCGGACGAGGACCAACCAGGGACATCTCCCCGCGGACCACGTTGAAGAGTTGCGGAAGCTCGTCGAGTTTGCTACGGCGTAAAAACCGACCAAGTGGAGTGATTTCCGGATGATCCAGCGGAACAAGTTCCTTCGGATCAGGTTTGCGCCCACCGCGCATCGTCCGAAATTTCACCAACAAAAAAGCAGCGCCATCGCGCCCACCCCGAACCTGAGTGAAAAAAACTGGACCGCGACTCGTTGACTTCACAAGCAACGCCACAACGACCAGAACTGGAGAAAGCACAACCAACAGCACCAGAGCGAAAATGAAGTCGAAAAAACGCTTCACAACCCTCGACCACACCGTCATCGAAGTTTCGCCTTGTCGCTCAACCATCAACAAAATCTCGCAATCAACACCCCGTCTCGACCAATCCGTTAACCAACAAGCCCAAAAGAAACATCGGACCAACCCCCATCCGAAAACCTCCCCGACCCCCAATCAATTGGACACGACCCGGTCACAACGCTATCGTCCCCAACATTCGCACCCAATAGAATACCTGTTTCGGAGCAGCGCGACCGCATGATCGGAAGGATGGGCCAAAGAATCGCATACGGAGCCCTGGCGATAGCATCCCTAGTCGGACTATTCCTCGCAGACGCAGAAATCGCAGCATGGGCGACAGGAGAACCGTCCGGAATTTCAGACCTGTTCGGCCAAGCACCAACAACCGACTCTCCTGTTTTCCGACTATTCAGCCGAGGAAGCCTCATACCATTCCTCATACTCGCCCTCGTACTTCGTGCTGCCGGCGAATTAATGTCCCTATTCGAGGCAACCGGCGCAAAACCAAACCGCCGATTTGCCTTCATCATGGTCGCAGCCCTCTTCGTCGCACCATGGTTTTCCGCCGCAGGTTGGCTCGGGTCAGATATCGCTTCCCAGGAGGGACTCTTTTGGCCCCTAACCCTCGTCATCGCAGCAGCCCTGGGCGCAGCCGTGCTTCACGTCATCCGCGGCATCCCCGAAGGAACATTCCGCGACGTGGGATCCACTGTCTTCGTGGTAATCTATCTCGGATTCATGGGCTCATTCGCGCTTCAAATCCGATCCGGGGCGGACGTCCCCCAACAGGCGGGCGTCTGGTTCCTTCTAGTCACAGTCCTCGTCACCAAAGCAGCAGACATCGGAGCCTATTTTACCGGCACCGCCATCGGCAAAACCAAGCTCTGCCCGAACATCAGCCCCGCCAAATCCGTCGAGGGACTCGTCGGTGGGCTAGCAATGAGCGTAGCGGTGGCGGTCCTTTTCGCTTCCTCAAACTCAATCGCAATCTCGGCAGGCGGATCGGAAAGGCTTGTCGCATTTACCAGCGAACTCACACGCTTCTTCGTCCACGGAGACACCAACCAATCCATTCGGTGGGTCGCCGTCATCATTTTCGGACTTTCCGTCTCAGCAGCAGGACAATTTGGCGATTTATTCGAGTCCTGCTTGAAAAGAGACGCCGGAGCTAAAGATTCAGGCAATCTAATTCCGCAATATGGGGGTATACTGGATTTGATTGATAGTCCTGTTCTGGCGCTGCCAGTAGCTTGGTTTTTCCTGACCGCAGTATGGTCCAACGGCTAACGCAGCGAGGCGAACAAGACATAACAATGGGGCAACTGCGGGCGGTGTCACGGCGAGTCACGCCACCACCCGATCCCGCGACGAAAAACTTGGACATAAACATAACGATTGAAGACCCGGCCCGCCGAGGAACCCTCTACGGAAACTCAGACCACAACCTCCGACTGATACGCGCCGCATTTGACGTAAAGCTATCAGCACGCGACGGCATTCTCCACATCAGCGGTCCAACCGGCGCAGCCAAACGAGCCGCCCAGGTATTTGAAGAACTGCAAACCACCCTGCGAAGTCGCCCCGACCTAACTGAAGACCACGTTCAGGACGCCATCGAACGCGCCCAAAGAAACGGTGTTTCCCCAGAGGGCGGCGCAGTCGAAGTTTTCCTCCCGAATACGACCATCACTCCCCGAACCGACGGACAGCGCGAGTACATGGAGGCGATAGTCAAGAATGACCTCACCTTTTGCCTAGGCCCGGCAGGAACGGGCAAGACCTTTCTCGCCGTCGCCCTCGCGCTCTCACTGCTCAAGTCGGGAAAAATAAAACGCATCGTCCTGGCAAGACCCGCCGTCGAAGCGGGCGAAAAACTCGGCTACCTCCCAGGCGATCTCCAAGCCAAGGTCAACCCATACCTAAGACCCATCTTCGACGCCATGCACGACATGATGTCCTACGAGCAGATCAAACGATTCATGCAAAACGACGTCATCGAGGTCGTTCCGCTCGCCTTCATGCGCGGACGAACCCTGAACAACGCCGTAATCATTCTCGACGAAGCCCAAAACGCCACAGTCTCACAAATGATGATGTTCCTCACCAGGCTTGGTCAGCGGGGGAAAATGATCGTCACCGGAGACGACAGCCAAAGCGATCTCGAATCAGATAAGACCAGCGGATTCATCGACGCGGTCATGCGACTGGAACCCGTTAGCGGGGTCAGCGTTATCAGGCTTGAGAAAGCCGATATCGTTCGCCACCCACTCGTACAAGATATCGTTGAGGCTTATGGAAAAGCCCATTGAGAAGTCCGATAAATCCGGACAAACGTTATTTCGACCGCACAATCGGCGTTTTCGGTTTCGCCGCAGGACGCAGCACGCCGATAGGCGATACTTGGTAAGTGATGGCGCCCTGGCCAGTTGGCCAAATCGGGCAAAATTCGTTTGAGACAATGCTAGGTTTTCTACTAAAAAAAAGAGGGCAAAGAAAGCCGCTCCTAGAAGCGAAGACAGGAGCCCGCAACCGCTCCGCGCGATTCATCGCAAGCGCTTTCGCCCCCCGCACACTAACCTGTGCGGTCTTCCTCGTCGCTATAGCGGCGATTGCACTCATCAAAGAATCCGGCGTAAACTACGTCGTAGGCCAACGAATCGAACAACCCATCTACGCAAGGGTCGATTTCAGCGTACCCGACCCAATCCACACAAAATCCGACCGAGAGGCGGCACGCGCCAAGACGCCAAGCTTCTACAAACTAAGCGACACCGCCCTAACCTACGACCGCATCCGCGCGAACCTCATGCGACTCTACCAGATGGCCGTCGAAGCAAACTCGTTTGACGCTTACGCTTTAGCACTAGGCGATGCGAACTGGCCCGCAGAGATAAAAGCGTACGAACGACTTCGCGCATTGATCGACCTTCCAAACGATGAAGGCCGAACAAAGTACCAGGGATGGATAAACAAACTCCCACTCGAAGACCAGCACATCGTGCAAAACCTATCCAGCGAAGCACGAGACCCCCAGAGTCTCGCCGACTTCATAAACCTGGCGACAAACGGAGAAACCCCCGGCATCATCAAGAAATCGCACGCCGAGTTGATCCCGCAAGAAAACGAACGAGCCGTTCAGGGAATCGCAAGCTTCCTCGCCAGAAGACTACCTGCCTTCGAGCTTCGCCCAACAGTCGAAGCTGTTGTCCTGGCAACCTTCAAAGAACAACCAACCATCATCTTCGATCAAGAGCGCACCCAAACCGCCATGCAACAGGCAGCAGACCAAACCCCCGAAGCAATCGCAACCTTCGAGCTAGGAAAAGCCTTCATCCCACCCGGCATCATCGGATCAAAAGAATACAAGCTGCTTTCCGCACACCACCAAGCGCACCAAGCGTTCATGGGCCAAGAAACTCAGCAAGCAAGCATCCTTAGACAAGAATGGCTGCTGCATCGGGTCGGGATGGTCATCCTCGTACTCGCCCTAGCCATCGGATTGCTCGCCTACATCACAATCTACGAACCGACGATCTACTCCGATCGCAGACGAACCGTCGCATTCTTCGCACTAGTCCCAACCACACTCCTCGCAATCGCCATCCTCGACGTACGCGTCCCGAGCTATCCCGAACTCATACTCGTCCCCTGCCTGTCAATGGTCATGACGCTCGGGATCGTCTTTAGCCGACGCTTCGCCCTCGGAGCAGGCTGCATCACCTCCCTGCTCGCCGCCGTCCTCGCAGACGGATCCCTAACGCTACTACTTGTAATCCTGACAGGTGTGGCAGCCGCAGCTTATCAACTAGACGAAGTCCGATCGCGCACCAAGCTCATCCGAATGGGCGGAGTCACAGCAGGGATCGTCTTCATAACAACAGCAGCCGCAAACCTGCTCGAAAACCAAGCCATCCCACACGTACTAGAACGATCCGTCTTAGGCGCAATCGGAACCCTAATCTCTGCTTTCGTCGTCTCAGGAATGTTGCCCTTTATCGAAGTCCTCTTCAACACCGCAACCTCGCTAGCACTCCTTGAATGGCGCGACCCCACCAAACCCCTCCTGCAACTACTCGCCCGCGAAGCACCCGGAACCTACAACCACTCACTCGTCATAGGCACAATGGCAGAAGCAGCCTGCGAAAAAATCGGCGCCAACGGCTTACTCGCACAGGTCGGCGCACTCTACCACGACATCGGGAAAATCCATCGACCCGCATACTTCGCAGAAAACCAGGAAGGACGTATCAGTCGACACGAAAATCTTGCCCCGACTATGAGCTTGCTCATCATCCTCGGACACGTCAAGGACGGACTCGACCTCGCAAAACAATACAAACTGCCCAAGGTCCTCCGCCGCTTCATCGCCGAACACCACGGAACAACCGTCGTTCGATACTTCCACCGCGCCGCCAGTGACAAACAAGTCGCAAGCGGCAAACACGACCGCCAAGTCGCCGAGGCTGACTTTCGCTACGGCGGACCCAAACCAAAATCAAAAGAATCCGCCGTCCTCATGCTATGTGACGGAATCGAAGGAGCGGTTCGCGCCCTCGCCGACCCGTCCGTCGGACGAATAGAAAGCGTCGTCCAACAAATCGTCTCCGACCGCCTAAACGACGGCCAATTCGACGAATGCGACATTACACTGAGAGAACTCAGAGTCGTCGAAGAGTCACTAGTCAAAACGCTTTGCAGTGTTTACCATGGACGAGTCGCCTACCCCAAGGCACAAAAAGAATCAGAACAGCAGAAGCATCCAGCAAGGATGAGCGGCTAACCAGACATGACAGAAACAACCTCAATCGAAGACGACCCCCCCCTCCAAATCACATTCATACCTCTCAACCAAGGGGCATGCGAACCCGAGGCAACCCTGCGACGCACCGCCGAAGCAACCCTGGCTAGCCAAAACATCGATCGCGCAAAGATCAACATCGCAATCGTCACCGACGAAGAAATCGCCAAACTCAACGAAAAACACCTAGACCACAAGGGACCAACAGACGTCCTCAGCTTCAACCTCTCCGACGAAGGCGACACAGACCTTGAGGGCGAAATCATCGTCTCATTCGATACCGCCAAACGCGAAGCGAATCGAAGACAGCATCCCGTCGAAGCAGAACTATCCCTCTACGTCGCCCACGGCCTCTTACACCTCGCCGGACACGACGACGCAACAGAAGACCAGGCAAACCAGATGCACGAAATCGAAGACAGAATCCTTTCGTCGATCGGAATGAAAGCGGTTTTTCGCGCAGGCGACCAGTTGGAAACCCAATAGATGACAACAGCAAGAATCACCACCATCATCGTCTGTCAAGAACCAGCGAAACGAGCACGCGCGGACCATGCAGACCGGTCACGCACGTTGCCCAGACAACAGCACGTCTGCCAAGAGGCAACAAAGCGTGAGTAGTTGCGGTCTCTGGGTCGGACTCGGGTCGATCATATTATTGCTACTGTCCTCCGCGCTAAACCTCGCCCTGCGCATGCCATCGCGCGGAAGCATCGCCGAAGAGTTTGAAAAATCTGACATCCAAGGCGCATTCGAGAGATTCCTAAGAAATCGCCCAGCCTACATGCTCTCCACCGCGATCATCCGCTCCATCGCGGTCATCGCACTCATTTTCTCAGCAGTTGGTCTCTCCCAAACCGAAAACGATCCTGTTGACAACACGCGACTTCTTGTCGCCGCAATCGTCGCATGGATCACCGTCCTGATCTTCGGCATCGCCATCCCGCACGCCTGGGCAAAGTACGCAGGCGAATGGCTCATTGTCAGGTGTCTTTGGTCACTCGCACTCGCTCGCTTGATCTGTTCGCCGATCCTCGCCGTCCTCACCATCTTCGACCCGATCGTGCGACGCCTTGCCGGCGTCCCCGTGAAGGATCCGTCCTCTCACGCCGACGACCTCGAACAACAAATCCTAAACGTCGTCTCAGAGGGCAAACTGCACGGTGCTGTAGACGAAGGCGAAAAAGAAATGATTGAATCGGTCATCGAACTCGGCGACATGCGCGTCGAAGAAATCATGACACCACGCACAGAAGTCGTCGCGCTCCCCGTGGACGCAGACCTCGACGCAGTCCTTGACCTCATCCGAACCAAAGGCCACTCCCGCATTCCCGTCTACGAGGAAACGATTGACACCGCACTCGGAATTCTCTACGCCAAAGACCTGCTCAGAAGAGACCTCGATTCACCTTTTGAACTTCGCAAGCTCATGCGAAAAGCATTCTACATCCCCGAGTCAAAACCAGTACCCGATCTGCTAGCAGAACTAAAAAAGCAAAAAGTACACATGGCCATCGTCCTCGACGAGTACGGCGGAACAGCAGGAATCGTTACCCTCGAAGATATCCTCGAAGAACTTGTAGGGGAGCTAGCCGACGAGTACGAAACACCCGAACCAATCGGCATAGAAAAAATAAGCGAGACCACCTACGAAATCGACGCCCGAACGAGAATCGACGACCTCGAAGACGAAATCGACATCGAAATCCCAGACGACAAAGACTACGAAACTATCGGGGGTTTCGTATTCAGCAGGCTAGGAAGAATCCCCCGAGTCGGCGAAACCTGCAAGCATGAAAACATCACACTAGAAGTCATCGAAGCAGAACCAAGACGAATCACCAGACTCCGCATGACCATCACGCCAGAAAACGGCAAAGATCAAAACGACTAGCCGATCCCCGAGCGGCTACGACCCGCCCACAGCGCCGCTGCTCTGCTGATTATGAAGCGCACGCAAGACATCGCGCTGCTCAACAATCCCAACAACTTTCCGCGACCCCTCCCCCTCAACAACCGGAAGCGAACCCAAATCCCCACCCCGAAACTCCGACATCACATCCTCAATCGTCATATCCGCAGGCACCGTATTCGAAGCTTCGTCTGCCACGTCAACCGCCGTAATCAACTTCGACAACAAAGGATCAAAAATCACGTCCCGAAGATCACGATAATGAATCACCCCAACAAGCTGCTGATCCTCATCAATCACCGGGAAATGGTTAAAACGAGACGCTTCCACAGATTTTAGAACAGACCCGAAGTCCGCATTCGACCGTATCGTTTGAATGTTGGTCCGCATGACATCCTTTGCGCGGAGAGGACCATTACTACCACGCACCACAACCCCACCAAGACCAATAGTGCGGCAAAACGCCTGCCAAGTAAGACTAAGTATAGACCCGCCGCTATCTGCACCACCCCCACTACGACGAAGAAGCGTAACCGCTTTGACTTCACCCGCCTCCTTAACAATCCACTTAATAAGTAGCGGACCGCAAACCTCAAAAATCACCACCGAACCAAGAGCCACGGTCACAAATCGTCGTGCCCACTCACTCTCCCACTGCTTCTCAACAAAGTCCGCCAATCCGATGATCACCGCCGCCTGACACAGTAGCGCCAGACCAAGCGTAGATCCAAGCTCACCTTCACAACCCGACCGACGAATCCCCCATCGCGCCCCGACCGCCTTCCCAGCAATTCGACAAACGACATAGGCAGCCCCAACCAACTGAAAATCTTTCAAATCAGATAGATGCAGCTGATACCCCGCCATCACAAAAAAACCAATAAGAATCGGACGACTCACCAACCGAAGCGGCTCTTCCAACCGGTCCGGATCAATCCCGATGTTCGCGAAAGTCGCCCCAAGGAAGATCGCCGTCAACAAAAAATTGTAAGACAAACCGTGATTATCACGCAACCACCCCTCGCCAGCCCCCAACACAATCAGGGTCGCGACAAGAATCAAGAGCGTATCGTCCTGATGCAGCTTCGCGTGAATCACGCTGATAGCGAACCCAAGAACCACCCCAAGCGACACACTCCCGATCGTCGCCACCGCAAGGTCCAACCAGACCCCGTGCTTCGCAGCAACAACCCCCTCAAGCAAGCCCGTCGCCGCAAAAAGCGTAAACGCCAAGTAGAACAGGATGATACAAGCGACGTTGTTCAATCCCGTCAAACTCAAGATCGTATCAGAGACAGACCCCTTAGCGTCATATTCACGCAACACAAAAAGAGTCGCCGCAGGTGCCGTCGCCATAGACCCAATCGCCAAGAGCGCAGCGAATGCCCCCACCGTAGCGACCGACGACTCGCCGCGAATCACCAACCCCGCGAGGAATACGCCGACAAAGACGAACAACAAACTCGCCCCCGCCTCACCTATCGAAATCTTCCCCAACCGACTCCCAACCGCCCGCAAGTGTCTCGCCTCGAAGACTCGACCAATCGAAAAAAGAATAATCCCCAACCCCAAGTCCTTAATCGCCTTCAGAGGAACAAATGCATCCCCCAAACGAGTCGCCGTCTCAGCATTATCCGATGCTCCAAGGGCAAAAACAAGACCAAGCTTCACCACCGCCCCGGAAAACAAGTACCCAACAACACGAGGAACCCGAACCGCGTGCGCAACGTACCCACCGAGAATCGCCGCCGCCAACAGCAACCCAAAAAGCAATCCAGGACCAGGTACAAGCCCAAGAATGTCGGGAACAAATTCCATTATCAAACCAACTCTCAAAACCTACCGACCAGAAGCCGCCAACGTGACAGAAAGCGTTACTTCCGAATCACCGCGCAACACAATCACTTCAACACTATCCCCAGGCTTATTCTTCCGAGTCGATGCCATGTAGTCATGCACGTTCGCCACAGACTTGCCCCCGATCGAAACGATTCGATCCCCCGCCTTTAAACCGCCAAGATCCGCTGGACCATCGGGGCTAACACCGTCAACCGCCATCCCGCGCTGACCGTCATCCCCATACCCCGGAGAAAGTCCCATCACCACGCGATACGTACCACTCCGCGCCGGAGCAGCCTCTTTCTTAACCTTTTTGGGTCGGACGAAAGCAACCCGCCCATCACGATTCGCAAGGTCTATCGCAAGGTCCGCAACCAGCGCGGTAATCTTAGCACCCCCAGCCGCGTTGATCAGATGCGAATCGTCCGATGGCTTGTGATAGTCAGTGTGCGCTCCGCTATAGAAATGAATCGCCGGAACACTCTTTCGATCAAAAGACGCGTTATCGCTCCGTCCCCCCAGTCCGCCGGCAAACTCCGCCTCCAAACCGTTCCGAACCGCGTGAGGACGAACCAACCCCTCAAGACCGTCACCAGTATCCGCCCCAAAAACCTCAACTGTCCGTGCGCCAGAAGGAACCCGACCAATCATGTCCATGTTCAACATCGCAGACATGTTCGGCAATCCGAACGCCCCGCTGTCGACGAAATGCTTACTCCCATGCAATCCCGACTCCTCAGCCGTGAACGCTATAAACAAAACACTCCTCTTCATCTCCCCGCCAGCAGCGACCATCCGCGCCGACTCGATCAAACCGCTCGTACCCGACGCATTATCATCAGCCCCGTTATGAATCACTTCTGTCCCCGCATCACTCAAGGTCTTTCCCTTACTGAACCGCCGCATCATGGGCTTGCGAATCCCCAGATGATCGTAATGAGCACCCACAACGATCAGCTCACCAGCCAAAGAACCACGACCCCGGTAGATACCCATTACATTCCGCGTCGGAGCGCTCTTAGTCTCAAAACCAGCCTGACCGCTCGCCATCACATGCGCAACCTGACTAGACGCATTCGCCCCCCCATCGAGGGTCTTCTGAAGCTCATCAAGATTCCCAACACGACCAGCCTCAAGCACAGCCCCAGCCATCTCACGCGAAATATGCATCGCAGGAATCCCGTAGTCATCAGACCCATGCGATTCAAACCGAGGAAGAGCATCACCCCAGTTCGGAAGCGGCAAAGGCGTCACCACAAGCACAGCCACCGCACCAAGATCCTTGGCATTGTAAATCTTATTCCGAAGCATCGCGCTCCGCGTCGCATTCCCCTCAGCATCCGACCAGGACGCAGGCTCACCGTCGAAAAGTAAAGCAACCGACCCTTCCAAATCAACATCTTCAAAATCGTTGTAATTCTTATCCGCGTTCTCGATCCCGTACCCGATAAACGTCAAACCGCCCTTAAACGCCCCATCCGACGAAAAGCTAAACGGAATGAAATCAACACCCTTTTTCCGCTCAACAGAATCGCCTGTAAACGCGAGCTGGCTATCTTCAGTAATCCGCCGATCGAGCGTCATCGAAAAAGTCTGAAAGTACGTCCCGTTCTCACCCGCAGGCGCAAGCCCAACCTCAGCGAATTGCGCAGCGATATAGTCAGCCGCAAGTTCGATCCCAGGCGTTCCGACCCCGCGCCCGGTCAGCTCATCGCTCGCCAGATAATCGATATGCGATTGAAAACGACGTTCAAGATCAGTCGCACATCCCGAACAAACTAGAACGCCAACAAACGCCGCCACAAAATTCGACTTCATGCCCCACATAACGAGCTCCAATACAATGACGCCAACAAAAAAACGGAGGATCGCATCCAAGCGATCCTCCGGTCAGTATACTTTCGCTGTAATTTTGAGCTACTTCGAATGCCACCGGTTCAGGCGACTCGCACGTTCGGTCATAAAGAACAAGTCCAGATCCTCAACAAGCGACAGCTCATCGTTGCGGATTACCTGCAAGACCTTGTGATGATGATCCTTACCGCTCAGTGTGAACGTATCAGAGTTCGCATGCGGATAGAAATTATGAACCCCATCAGAGGACATACAACCAGCCCCGGCAATCAAAATCCCACAAAGCGAAATCGAGCAAGCAATCTTACGACCCATGCGAATTTTCCTTTCAATGCGCCGGAATTCAGGAATCAACGATCACCCGGCAGGCGGCCACAACCCCTCAGCAGCCACAAATACTATAACCACCCCAAACCCCCGGTCAACCGGAATCACAACCAAGCACCCCCACAATCCGCCCTCCCCAGTCCCCCGACCCCGATTCGAAACCAACACCAGTTTCAAGAGTCCACATCTCGATTCCCG